>JAIESJ010000024.1 GCA_019746155.1 Burkholderiales bacterium | reverse complement strand
GTTTGGCGAACGTTTCACGAACGCCTTGCACTGAGATTTTTTAACCGACCTCAGCACACAGAATTCCTGACACTACCGCGCCTTGATAATCCGGCTGACCGTGGCATAGTGCAAATCCGCTTCCCGGCCGATCTCGGCGAGCGTGTAGCCGTATTCCAGATAGGCCCGCGCCAGCGCTTTGTTGCGGGCCGCGAGTGTCATATTACAAGATGCGCCCCTTTGTTATGTGCTCGCCACTTACCCCCATACCCCCCTCTCCTCGTCCGTCTTTCAAACATCCCACTTCACAACGGCTCCGTCCCTTCGTTGAGGATGTCCAGATACTGCCGGTAGGCGAACACGCGTTCGCGTTTGCGGCCGGTGATTTCGGTGACGATGCCGAGCTGCTCCAGCGCGTCCACCGCGCGGGCGACGGTGGGGTAGCTCGCGCCGGTGCGGCTGGCCAAATCCGGCAGCATGGCCAGCGGGCGCGCGCGGAGGGCGTCGAACACGCGCAGGGCGTTGGCGGCGGCGCGGCCCAAGCCTTGCACGCGGGCGGCGTCGTCGCGGAACAGGGCCAGCAGCCGGTGCGCGGTGTCCACGGCGGATTGCGCGGTGGCGGCCACGCCTTCGAGGAAGAAATCGAGCCAGGCCTCCCAGTCGCCGTCCTGCCGCACGGTATCGAGCAGGCGGTAGTATTCGGCGCGGTGCTGCTTGAAGTAGAGGGAGAGATACAAGAGCGGCTGGCGTAACACTCCGGCGTCGAACAGCATCAGAACGATAAGCAGCCGCCCGACGCGGCCGTTGCCGTCGAGAAACGGGTGTATGGTCTCGAACTGCACGTGGACTGTCGCTGCACGCACCAGTGCGGGCAGGCCGTCGTCCTCGGCGTGGATGAAGCGCTCCAGGGCGGCCATGCAGGGCTCGACCTCGGGTGGCGGGGGCGGCACGAACTGGGCATTGCCGGGGCGGGTGCCGCCGATCCAGTTCTGGCTGCGGCGAAATTCCCCGGGCTGCTTGTCGGCGCCGCGTCCGCGCGCCAGCAGCTTGCCGTGCACCTCGCGCAGCAGCCGGTTGGACAGCGGGAAATCCTCGCGCAGTCGGTTCATGCCGTGCTCCAGCGCGGCGACGTAGTTGGAGACTTCCACCACGTCGTCGAACGGCGCACCGGGCGCATCGATGAGTTCGAACAGCAGCAGGTCGGACAGGGAGGATTGCGTGCCCTCGATCTGGCTGGAAAGTACGGCCTCGCGGCGCACGTAGGCGTAGAGGAACAGGTCGGGATCGGGCAGCAGCGCGCTGACGCCATCGAGCCGTCCGCAGGCGAGCAGCGCCCGCTCCAGCAGGCCTTGCCGAGCGCCCGTCAGATCGAGCGGCGGCTGCGGCGGCAGGGGCGCGGGCACGAAGGCGCGCACTGTCTCGCCGGCGGTGGCGGTGGTCTCGAATCGCCCTGCGGGTCCGCGCTTCATGGGGCGTTGTTCTCACTCGTGTAAATAAGGCTGGACATTATTAACATAAAATCGTCTATTCGTTAATAACAAACCCCGGCGCCTCGAGGTTCTGCGCGATGGCAATGTCCAGCCTCAAAGCCTCGGCCTGCTGTTCGCGGAGTTGCTTGACCAGCCGCTGCATTTTCTCCTCGAACGGCTCGCCGTCGTCCTCCTGGGCCGCCGTGCCCACGTAACGGCCGGGGGTGAGGACATGGAACTGTTCAGGCGCCCGGCAGCCCAATTCCTCACGCGCCGAATCGTAACATATTGTTTTAATTATATTTTATCTAGTCACCGCTATCAGCCGTCCCGGCGCCGGCCACACGCCGCGCTCGATCGCGCGGCTGCCGTCGAAGGCGAGATAGCTTTGCGCGCCGTAGTGCGGCAGCGGGCGCATGAGCGCGGTGAGCGATGCGGCGTCGCGCGCGGAAATCACGGCGACGGGGGCGCCGTCTTTTCCGTTGTGCACGGTCCACACCTGCGCCGAGCCGCGGCCCGCGAGGATAGTGGGGCGGGACGGAAGTCCCAACTGCGCGAGCGCGGCATCGACCTCGCCGTGCAGTCCGATGAGCAGCACGGGCTCGTTGTTCTCCGCGATCCGGCCGGCTTCGATGACTTGCGCTGGCGCTTCGAAGAAACTCCGCGCCAGCGTTTGCGCGGCGCGCGAAACCGCGGCATCGGCCGGGGCGACGATCAGGCGCGGCGCGCGGGCGATGATCCACTGGCGCAGGATCGGCGGCAGCTCCTCGCGGTCGAGCATGCGCCACAGCCGCAGTTCGGAATCGAGGCGCACGCCTTCCGGTGGGGCGTCGAGTTCGAGCGTGACGGTCTGACGTTCGCGGTCGGAATCGATCCAGCGCGTTTGCGAACGGCCGCCGGCCACGATTTCAACCGGCACGCGCAGCGCATAGGGCGGAGATGTCTGGGTGAGCGTCAGCACGAGCTTCGTTTTGCTATCGACGGTCTGCGCCCTGGCTTGCGCGATGCCGAGGGCCGGCGCGCCGGCGCGCTGCAGCCACTGCTCGAAGAGCGTTTTCAGCGGACGGTTCGCCGCCTGCTCGAAGGCGGTGCGCAGATCGCCCCACGACGCGACCTTGAATCTGTGCTGCTCCCAGAACAGGCGGATGCCGCGATGGAAGGCGTCCTCTCCGATGGTGTCGCGCAGCATGAAAAACACCATCGCCGCCTTGCCGTAGCCCACCGCCGCTGCGGCGCCGTGGGTGCGTGAACGGAACATCGTAAGCGGCCGGTGGGCGCCGGCCGGCACTGCGGCGAAATCGCGCAGCCATGCCAGACGCATCTCGCGCGCCGCCGCGGCCGAATCGCGCTCTTTGTAGAAGTAATCGGCCATGAAGGTGGTGAGGCCTTCGCTCCAGTTGCCGGTCGCGTAATCGACGTAGACGCCGTTGCCCCACCAGTTGTGCAGCACTTCATGGCCTAGAGAAGTGGCGCGGGTGAACGGCAACTGCAGTACCCGGGCGCCGATGTAGGTGAGTGTCGGCATGCCGAAGCCGGTGGGCAGCGGACTTGCCACCACCGAGAACTCAGTGAAGGGATAGGCGCCGATCTGCTCCGAATACAATTCGATATAGCGGCGGCTGTCTTCGAGGTAATCCCCGGCGAGTTGATCGAGATCGCGGTAGAAATAGGTGCGCAGACGCAGCGGTCCGGCGTTGCGCCGCGGCATGAGCTTTTCGCGCACGGTGTAGGGTCCGGTCATGAGATCGATGCCATCGGCCGGATGTTCGAATTCGAAGATGGCGGCGTAACGCCCGCCGGCGTCGCGCGGCAGTTCTTCCGTGACGAGGCGGCCGGCGACCAGCCCACGCTGTTCCGCGGGCAAAGAGAGTTTGACGCGGTAGCTGAAGAATGCTGCGGGCCGCGGATACCAGCCGCTGCCCGAGTGCAGAAAGCTGCCTTCTACTGCGGCCATCGGCGGCAGGGCGCCGAGCACGCCGCGGTGGTCGAGCGCGCGGTCGAGCACGGGTAGCGTGCCGCCGTATTCGATGCGCAGCGCCGCGCCCGTCGCGGCTTGCAGGCGCCATTCCCGCATATCGCCGTCGCAGCGGACGGGCACGGCAGCGGCCGGCTTTCCATCTATGGATGCGGCCGAAACCTTGAGCGTATCGTGCAGCGCAAAGCGGAGTTCTCCCGGCGCGGCGAATTCGGCGACGACGCGGAAGCGGCGCGATTCGGGATCGAGCGTGACGTCGAGGTCGAGGTGCGGGATGCGGGGCGCGGCCGCGCAGGCGAGGGTGGTTGTGAGTGCGCATGCAAGGAGCGCGAGAAGTCGCGCCAGCGTACTCATTGCTGCGGCGGGAACTTGATGACGAGTTCGAGCGTCTCCGTGCCGCGCCGGACTTGCAGCGGCAGCCAGGTGCCGGCGGGCTGAGCACGGACCGCGGCAATCACGCTGCCGATTTTCGATACCGGGGTGCCGGCGAGCGACACGATGCGGTCGCCGCTCTTGAGCCCGGTTTTTTCCGCGAGGCTGCCGGCGGTGACTTCAGTCAGTCTGACGCCGCCGTCCGCTGCTTCCAGCCGCACGCCCAGGCGCGGCGGCGGGGGTTTGTCTGCCGGCGTGCCGGGTACGGCGAAAACGGCGTCGGCGAGACCCGCCTTGATTTCTCTGCAATCCTGCTTCGCGTCCACCGGCAGCAGTGCGCCTATGCTGTTCACGCCGAGATCGCGCAACTGGTGCGCAACGCCATAGCCATGGCGAACATGCCCGGCGCCCATGATGCCGACTACCAGAGGACGCTGCGTGCCTTGCCCGGTGCGGCGGGCGAGCGCCTCGGCCATTGCGCGGTCCCACGTCGTCTGGGATTCGAGAAAGAAGCGGAATTCCGCATCATCCTCGCTCAATGCATGGGTCTGCCTGCCCGCAACGCGCGGATGCTTCCGGAAGACCTCGAACAGGAAATCCCTGTAAGCTGCCGACGGCGCCGCGGGACGTGATACGCCTTCTTTCAGCTCCGCCGGCACCGCGTCCCAGCCGTTTTTGGTGATCGCCTCGATCAGCGTCCGCTCGACGTTGAGCGCCACCATCGGAATGCGGTTGATGCGCGCGAACTGGAACAGCGGCAGATAGAGTTCGGGCGGAAAACTCCATACCTTCTCCCACTCGGCCTGTTCGAGAAACTGCCTGACCGTGAGTTTGCCCGCGACCCATTTGTCCAGCACGGGCTGTACCCGGCGCGGGAATGATTCGAAGCCGATGACCATCTGCGGCCGCAGCAGGTGCAGCGCCGCCAGCGTTTGCAACTGCCATTGATGATGATCGGCGTCGTCGTGCTGTTCACCCAGCAGGACGATGTCGCGTCCGGCCATCCCGGTAAGCAGTTCAGGGCCGGGCGCCGCACGCGGCGGATCGCCGGCGAGCGTGTACCAGGCGGCGGGAGCAAGGCAGGACTGGGCCGGCGCCGGATGTGCGGGTTGTTCCCGGGCATGCGCGGAGGCGGTGCAGAGACAGGCGAGGCCGATGCCGGCGAGCCCGCGAGCCAGGATCGTGGATATTTTTGCGCGCATGACGGTATAGATTACCCTATTGCAAGGCAATGAAAGTTGTCGACGCCATCGTTTTGCGCAGATGCCGGGCTTGTAAAGCAATCACGATGCCGGTAGTTTTCCGGATCATCCCATACCAGGAGCGCCGTCCTCCATGTCATCCGCGATGAGATTCCGGCTGTTCGTACTGGTTGTCGTGCTGTGTGTAATGTCCGCCGGGGGCGCCGCTGCGGACAACGGAACTTTCCGGTCGGAAAAACATGTGTTCCGCATTGTGACACTGGTCGAAGGGCTCGCGCATCCGTGGTCGCTGGCGTTTCTGCCCGACGGGCGCATGCTGGTGACCGAGCGCCCTGGCCGGCTGCGCATGGTGTCGAAGGACTTCAGGCTCGATCCCAAGCCCGTCGAGGGCGTGCCGCAGGTGGCGGCGGTCGGGCAAGGCGGCCTGTTCGACGTCGCGCTGCATCCGAAATATGCCGAGAACGGCTGGATTTATCTTTCCTATTCGGGTCCTGGCGCCGGCGGTTGGGGCACGGAGTTGATGCGCGCGAAGCTCGACGGACACCGACTCACGCAGCAGCAGGTGCTGTTTCGCCTGGAGCCTAAATCGAGAACGGGTCAGCATTTCGGCGGGCGCATCGTGTTCGACCGCCAGGGCTATCTTTATCTGACACTCGGCGACCGCGGCGAGAAGGAACGCGCGCAACGCCTGGACGACCACGCGGGCTCGGTGATCCGGCTGCACGACGACGGGCGCGTGCCGGCGGACAACCCGTTCGCCAAGCGCGCCGGCGCGAAGCCGGAAAAGTTCACGCTCGGCAACCGCAACATGCAGGGCGCGGCGCTGCATCCGGAAACCGGCGAACTGTGGACGCACGAGCACGGGCCGCAGGGCGGCGACGAGGTCAACGTGATGCGCGCCGGGCGCAACTACGGCTGGCCGGTCATCACCTACGGCGTCAATTACGGCATCGGCACCAGGATCGGCGAGGGCACGGTGAAGCCCGGCATGGAACAGCCGCTCTACCACTGGGTGCCGTCGATCGCGCCGTCGGGCATGGCGTTCTATGAAGGCGACAAATTTGCCAACTGGCGCGGCAATCTGCTCGTCGGCGCGCTCAAGGACCAGATGCTGGTGCGCCTCGAACTCGACGGCGAGAAAGTGACGAAAGAGGAGCGGCTCATCAAAAACACTATCGGCCGCATCCGCGACGTGCGCGTCGGCCCCGACGGCCATATCTATCTGCTGACCGATGAAGCGAACGGGGTGCTGGCGCGGCTGGAGGCTATGAAGTGATTTGTCAACTGGCTTTTGCCTTTTGGAAGATTGAATAAAAGCGGTCAGGTGTGGCTGCTTCGCACCCTCTTTTTTGGTGCATGGAAGTAAAGCCAGAGAACGCCAGCCTCTGGTGCGATGCTACGTGAAAAAAATCATGGGTCTTTGCCTAGACCACCGAATCTTATCGTTGGCTGGTTTCATTGCGGTGGCGATAATTGTCAGTTCGGCAGGTAGGCAAAGTACTCAGCGATCGACATGCCGCCGTAGCTGCTCAGGGAAACGAGAATCGCGCGTACCAGCGGCAGTTCCGAGACGGGCCGGAAGGCGCCTTCCCGCAGCCCGCTGACAAGGCCGATCATCTGTTCGAACTGTGCAGCGAGCGCGGGCACCCCCACTTCGCTTCTCGCCCGCAAGAGCTTTTCGTTGAGCTTGGTGATCGCGATATGTCGGGCTTTTTCCGCCGTGCGCTGCAGTATGACCGCCGCGGCGATCGCGTAACCCACATTGATGCCGAAGATCACGATCAAAGGCCCGGTCATGTGCCAGTTGTCAAACAGCGCGCTACGCGCGACGATCAACAATGCGATTATGATGAACGGGTACCAGATCAGGCCGGTTACCGATGCGGTATGCCGCGCGATGAACTGTACGTCGATCCAGTCGTTGAACCGGCTGGTGTTGTCGGGTTGATCGCGGCGCTCCGGTTCGCTTATCCCGAGTTGCGCGGCGTAAGCTTGGGCAATTGGGTCAGGCCACTCGCTCGGCCGCTGCTGGAGAAGTCCGATGAACCGTTCGCACAGCCGGATCGCATCCACGACGTAGAACAACAGGAAGACGAACAGCAGTACGCAGATCATGATTACCCAAAAGTCTATTTTTCCGCTCAGAACCCCGCGGTATGGAACGTACGGCTGCCCCAGAATCAAGAATATGCCTGTCGCGAAGCCGATATACAACAGCGCCACCGGCACTACGCGCCAGAGGCGGGACGCCAGCGTAGCGCGCCGATCGTACTCCTGCCACAGCCTCCCCACGTTTACCGATTTTCCGTCCGGAAGATTCCAGCGGCGAATGCTGATTTTTTCGGGCCATTGTTGACGTAAAGTGCGTAAGGTGCCGATGAATCTCGCGAGCCTTTGTGTCAAGGGCCGGTCTTCGGCCGGCGCGCCGAGCAGCATGAATTGTTTGCGCATCTGTTCCATGTTTTCCCGCTGTCCGGTAATCGCGCGGTAAATCAGATAGCTGCACAATGTCGCCGCAACCGCGCGGATGATCTCGGTGGGCCAGATGCTAATTCCCTCGAACCACAGCAGCGGCTCGCCTTCGCGGCCCTCACCAATGACCATGGAACAAACGAACCAGGTCGCGGTGGCGATTGCGAGCACGACGAAAATGAAAGGCGGTGCAATAAGTTTCGCTACGAAATCCCTGATTGTCCAGTTGTAGGCGGCCAGCAGTACCACAAAAAGTAGCACGGTAATGACCAGAAACCCGCCCGGTTTTCCGGAAGCGGGATAGAAATCCGGTTTCGACGGGTGGATGTCAGCGCATGCGCTGAGTTTGTTGCAAGTATTCTTTGTCGTTGGCGTTCCGGGCTGTTTATCCGGCGTCAGCTCAAAAGCTCGCGTTCTTCCTATCTCGAAAAGTCGCGGGTTGCCAAGCCATTTTTCCAGCAGTGACGATTTGTTTTTTGAATCCAAATCCAGAAATGCGAGCTGTACCGCAAGAAAGGTCGCGGTCTGGTAGCTGTCACGGAACGGAGGAATGTTTTTCTGGATGCCTTCAACCAGTTCGAGCCCGAAGCTTGATGCGACCAGCAAATTTCGCGTCCAGCGGATTTGGTCTTGCTGCAGCAGCCGAGCGTCGAGGTCTGTCGTGAAAAACACGGCATGTGGAAGGCTATCCATTAACGCCTGTAAAATTAATAACTTATCGTATGCGTCGCTACCCAGAATGCCGACCGCCTTGATCTTTCCGTCAGCTTCCGTGTCGAGCGCCCGGATCCGCCCGGCGATGCGCCGCAGGTAATCGTACTGGCTGTTGCCGTCCGCCCGTTCGAACTCGCGTAACTCCCTCTCCCTGCTTTTCTCCTTTTCACCCTTCGCTTTTGCATCGTTGCCTGCAGTCGTGGGTTGCGCAACACGACCGTCGAGACCGCGCATATAGCTCACCTTTATCGTAGCCGGCGAGCCGCAGTTCATCGCGGCCTCGAATTGTTTGGGCAGCTGTTTGCCGTAAAACGTGTCCCACTCGGATACGAGGAGAATGCGTTCTCGTGCTGGCTTGTCCGGGGAGCTGCAAAATTTCGTGACGCCGCGCCGCTTGAGTTCTTCAGTCAGCGTAACCGCGAGCTTGTCGTCGGTCGTGACGGTACGCAGAAGTCCAAGGCGATTCCTCAGCAGTTCCGCGATAGGGTTGCTCCGGCCGTCGACCAGGTACGATTCGGAAGCTGTGGTGCTGTCATTCTGGTCCTCGACCAAGTACGAGTTGGAAGCTGTGGCGCTCGGCGAATAGATTTCGATCCTGCCGCCATTGACTGTCGGAATTTTTGCAAATTTGTTGTCAGTACCTTTCGTTTCCTGGACCATCTTTCTCAATCCCTGCGAACTCGCGGGACCGATGATTTTGTAGTTCAGCTTTGCCTTGTCTTTATCTCCTGGGGCATCGCCGTATTTCTCCTGGGGCGTAATCCGGTCTAACAGGGTGGCAAGTTTTCTGAGCGGCTCCTCCTGCCACGCGAACGCGTCTTCTTCGAGCCAAAGCACTAGTACGCTGTCCGGTGCTTTGCCGTCGTTACTGCGATTCAGCCACTCCAGTGGAACGATATCCGGGAAAAATTCCTCTTTGGCGAGGTCGATGTAACCGATGTTGTCGGAATCGTCGGGCTCGAATCCCTGGACGCCTAGTCCGGACAAGACCGCGTAGCGAATGCGCCGGCGCTGCTCGGCATCTTCGGGATAGGGTCCGCCGAATACCATCACGCCGAGCAGGGTGACGCTGTTTGCATTTTTCGCGAGTTCTTTCCGAACGATCTGGCGGATATAAGCGGTGTCATGAACGTTAGTGGCCAGCGCTTCGCTGTTTATCCGGTATGGCCACAGGGTGTGCGTCTCGCTTTTTCCTGTTTGATGAAGCGCGACGACTTCAAATGGGTCTTGCCAGAGTCGCGCCCGCACGTCCTGGATACCGACAAATCGATTGCGAGAGGTTTCAGGCGGGGCGGGACGTGTACTTTCGAGCGGAAACTGCTGGACCACGATCCCGGTTACAAACACCAATATTGCCGCAATGCCGCCAATCGGTAATCCTGGCCCATCTTTATTGTCGGCTGCCATGGTTCAACTCCGGTTCGTTGCCATCACACACAAACGCCTCTCTTTTGCGGGTCACCGCGAGGATTGCCGCCCGCATGCATCGGCGCTTGTCTGGGTGTTTGCAGCTCTTTTGATCCGCCCTTGGCGCAGAAACAGTTCGTTGAACGTTGCCAGGTAGAGCGCGATCAATATCGGCACGCCTACCACGACCGTAGCAAGGAATTTCAAGATGCTTGTTATCATGGGCGGCCAGACAAGCGCACTTCTGATGAATCCTCCGAACACCATCCAAAGCACCCCGAAGAACAACGCCATGATCAAGAGAGCGACGATAGCGATCGGCCAGTGAAACAATTTCAGGAAACGTTTGTGCGCGATCCGGATGTGCTTGAGGTGCTCGCGGGAGGGATTTGCCATAGACCAGCCGTGCGTTTTTTCTAATTCCATGAAGACCCAGTTGTCGCGAGGAGTGGCACGTTCCACGTCATCGCTGAAATACGCGACTGTCTGAAGCTTGCCGGTACTCATTCGGTATCCATCAAGCATTAACGTGAATGCTTCGGCATCGGAAAAGGCGTCGAGATCCGTGCGAACGCGGGAAATCAGATCCTGTAGCTCTGGGGCGACGCCATATTCCGTCGTGCGTCCTTTGCCAGTATGATCCGGCCGGAATTTGTTCTCGCTGGCGCGCAGGTATGGCTTGGTCGTGGGTTCCAATCCTTCACGCAGATGCATTATCGCCACCTTGCGATTCGTTTCCGAAAGCAGCGACGCAAGGTCCTCGACGCGCACCCTTTCCATAGTGATGTCGTTGACCCGCGTAAGGATGTTGAGTGACCGTGTGCGGGTGACGTTTTGGTCGTCGAGCTGCGCGGACGCGTCGCTTACCACCAAGTGTGAACAGTTTATCTGCGGGTCGACCAGCGCCTCTGTGCCTTGATTGTCATACACGCCGCCGTCCGCGAGTTGCACGGTCAGGTCCTGGTACATGCCGCTTATGGGCAACGGCGGGAAGATCAGGGGCACGGCAGCCGACGCCGCAACTGCAGATCCGAGTTCAATATCCTGCTGCAAGGTCAAGATGTTGTCATACGAGTCAGGGCGCTCGAGACGTACGTTGGAGTTGATCTGGTTCTCGTGCTGGGGAAGCGGTGGCGTGCCCATCCGCGCGGCCTCAAACCGCCAATTGTGTCCATTGTTGAGCACCGTCGCGTTGATGAGAATGATCGGTACCTTCGCACGACGGGACTCGTTATCGACGAGAGGATAGAAATTCATGTTACGGTTAGTATTGCCGACGCAGGGGAGTATCTTGAGTTCGCGCATCTGGATTCGGCGGTCTATTCCGTAGGCGGGACAATAAATGTAATGGTCATACAGCCAGGCGATACGGTCGCTGCGCGAATAGTTTCTCCTTAGCATTTTCACGTTGCTGTAAAGATTGCTGAAAATGCGCATTCGGAGGTTTTTCTGCGCTGCAGATAAAAACTCACGCTCGATCCGCGCGATGATGTCCTGATAGTGGGTATGCTTGATGTCTTTGTCCGGCACCGTCTCGAGCAGTTTCTTAACGTGAAGGTAATAAAGGGCGCCGATGATAGATCCGCCGGAAACCGTCGAAATGACTTCGACAGAACGTAAAAGTCCCATGTCCGCCATCTGCGCCAACACGCCGATGTGAAACAGCGACGCCCGGAACCCGCCTCCCGATAGCGCCAGGCCCAGCTTCGAGCGTCCCGGTTGCGAGGAGGGAGTCAGGGAAGGGATGTCAGCCATGTGTGCCTCCTCTTTTTAGCGCCACAAGTTGTTCAGCCGGCGGGTTTCGAGGCTGGTGTCGGCGCTGGAATGCAATGATGTGCCTTGAGCTTCGCATATTCCGCCAGACGCTTGCAGCTTTCGTCGAGCTGGGTGTTGATCGTGGTCCATGCTTCCTGCAGTTTTTGTTTGTCATCGCCGACATAGAGCCGAGTTTTTTCCAGAGATTTGCGATAGGCGTCCAGGTAAAGCTTGTCCTTGAGCGCGTTGCGCAGGATGTCCAGTCCGGCATCCACACGTTCGGCAGGGGAGGAAAGCAAGACGAAGCCGAGCAGGCCGCGCCGCGTGGGGCGGGTGGCGATTTCCATGACGTCTATGATGGCGAGAAAGGAATCAACGCGATTGACTTCATAGAAGATGCCGGGCGCGGTGCCGGCCTTCGCGGCGACCGCGACAGCTTTCGCGAGTTCGTTTTCCGCGGTCTCGACGCGCCCCAGCAGTTTCGTCGAGTCGTTGACGATATCCTCGGAATAAGAATCGAAGCGCGCGGCGCCGTAGCGCGCGAAAACGGTCACGATGAGGTGTCCGCGCAACAGCCGTTTGCCCGCGTTTGCGTTGTAGTCGTCCACGCATGCCTGCCTGTTGTCGGCCGCTTCGCAGGACCAGTCGTTGAGGATGTTGTTGGCCCCGGTGACGTCAAAGCGGCTGAGCGGGGCGGTGCCGCAGCCGGCCAGTAGCAGGCATGCGGCGGCTGTCATTGCAAGCAGCTGGGATGTGCGCATCTCATGTTTCTCCGGTTACGGGAAAGCGGAAACGGCATGCCGGCATACTCAGCGGCCTCCGGCGTTTGTCACAAGGTGGTGCCGAACTGCTGCTCGATGTCGTAGCGAATGCCGTGCACCCCGCCCTCGCCGCGCGCGATGCACAGCTTGCGGGCGCGCACGTCCTCGAATGAGCGCCCGCGCGCTGCGAGCGCAGGCCGTATTCCCGGGCGAGGTCCCGGGCGGCCTTGAATATGTTCCCGGTTATACCGGATGCGGAAAACGCTGCAGACGTGAAACTGACATTGCGTCAGACCTCTCCCAAACCCGGCGTCATAAAACTGTGCCTTATTGCTCAGTGTGCGACGGCTGCTTGCGAAAATCAAATCTCTCATTTTGTTAGATTTTTGTGGGCGTTCTGCGGCGGCACAGGGAGCATCGCGGCAAGGTGCTAGAATCCCATGTCTCGCCGTCATTGCCGAAGAAATCCCGTGTTAAATCAACGTAGAGCTTTCAACATCTGCGCAATATCTGATCATTCCGGCGTTGCCGCGGCATGAAAGCGTTGATCGTCGCCCTGCTGGCAACCCTCGTCAGCCAGTCGCTGACATCGGTGGCGGTATTCACTCCTGCGATTCTGGCGCCGGTGGCAAGCGCTGACATCGGCGTTGCCGCGACCGCCATCGGTGCGTTCACTGCACTCATATATTTTCTCGCTTCGCTCTCGGCGCCCATTGGCGGCACCTTCGTGGCACGCTATGGCGCCGTGCGCGTGAGCCAGATCTGCCTGGTGCTGACGGCTGGCGGACTGGCGATCTGCGGACTGGCTCATCTCGCGGCGGTGCTTGCGGGTGCGGTGCTGATCGGGATGGGCTATGGCCCGGTCACGCCTGCCAGTTCGGCGCTGCTCGTCGAGCGCACGCCCGACCGGATGCGCAACCTGATCATGTCGATTCGCCAGACCGGCGTGCCGGTGGGCGGTGCATTTGCCGGTGCGGTGGTGCCGTGGCTCGTTGTTGCCGTCGGCTGGCGCGCGGCTGCCCTTGCCATGGCGGGCTTGACCCTGTTGTTCGCTGCGGTGCTGCAGACCATCCGCGGCACTTATGATCATCCTGGCCTGAAGTCGACGGCGCAGCGGCCGCCGTTGGCAAGCCTGCTCAAAATGGTGTTTACCCATAGAGAACTGCGCCGCGTCTCGTTCACCTCGTTCGCGTACGCCGGCATGCAAATGTGCCTGGCAAGTTATCTCGTTGTTTTTCTTACTGAAAATGTTGGGCTCAGCGTGATCAACGCGGGCGCTGCCTTGTCCGCCGCCATGATCGCCGGCATCGTCGGCCGCGTGTTGTGGGGCGTGGCGGCCGATTATGCCGCTGACGCCCGCGTCGTTCTGGCGCTGCTGGGCGCGGCGATGGCGGTGTGCGCACTGTTGATGGCGCTGGTCACCGCCGCCTGGCCGTTCGGCGCGGTGTTGCTGCTGTGCGCGGTGTACGGCGCCACGGCCATCGGCTGGAACGGCGTCTACGTTGCCGAGATCGCGCGCGTCGCGCCCGAAGGCAACGTGGCCATTGCTACCGGGGCTTCGCTCGCGCTCACTTATTTCGGCGTGGTGGTGGGCCCTTTTTTCTTCTGGCTTATCGTGACGCTGACGGGCAGCTACGCGGTGGCGTTCGGTTCGGCCGCGGTGGTGACGTTGGCGGCGGCGGTATCGATTGTGCGTAAACCCCCCGCGTCTGCGGCACGGGCTTAGGGAGTCCATATGTCTTTACTGATCCATGCCACTATCACCGTTTCCGGAGACGAGTCGCTGCTTGCAGCATGCGATGCGCGCATCAGGCTGCTGCTTGCCGAGCAGCGGATTGAAGGCGAAATCGGCGAGCATCACGGCGCCGGGGCGCTGTGCTACGACCTGAAAGTGAAAGGCGGCATCCCGTTTCCGGCGTTTGTTGAGGCTTCTCAGGAATTTCCCGCATTGAAGATGGTTGCGGAATGGGTCAATGTCGATGCCGGCGCACGCGGGGCCGCGACCATAATCGGCGGCAGGCTCACCGCGCACAACGTCGACAAACTGGCCACGGCGGCGCGCAGCGCGCGGCCGATCCACGTCGCGGTCGCCGGCGACGGCAGGCTGGAACTTGCGCTGACTTTCTTCCGTTCCAACCGCGACGAGTGGCTGGGTTATGCGCTCACCGCGGAGCGCGATGCGTTGTTGCGCGTGGTGCGCGTGCCGGAGAGCGATGTCGTGGAGTTGTTCGCGACCGAAGGCGGCGCGGAATGGAGCTTGCACTGGCGGTCCAGTCTGGCGCAATCCGAATGCGATTTCGAGACCATGGCCGTACCGCAGCCGATCGACAAGACCGTGTACCGCGAGCTGGAGCAGATGGCGCAGGGATTTGTTGCCGAGTGGATCTGGTTTATGGCCGGACCACGTGAGGAAATCGCTATCGAGATGGAACGCTTTGCGCGCTACGGCTATACGGTGGCGGATGCCAACGTGAGATCGGCGCGGCTGCACACGATGCAGCAGGAATCGTCGCAGCCGGAAGACGGGCTCGAATTCAGCACGCTCGGCCCCGACGAGACGTGGGTGAAGGACATCGTCGTGCGCTGCTGGCTGCGGGGGCTGCCTGAAAAAACATGAAGGCCATGGTCGGAAAGGAAAAATCTCCGTAAGAGGCAAAGAACATCAGCAAATGCAAAAGCAGAAACGCAAAGGGCGCTAAGGGCGCGGGGGACGCAAAGGAATCGTCTCGCGATCGGCGGGCAAAAGAGTGGCCGGCGGGAAACGGATCGCCGTTGCTCGACGCTGCGGCGCCAGGCTGCTTAAGAAAGAAGCCTTGCGTGTCGCAACGCCGTGTCGGCCGGAACCAACGTCGCTGGCATGACGTTCTTTTCGCCTCGTTCTTTGGTTTTTTCATTTCAGGAGTTTGTCGGGGTCAAGTCCGACAAACTCCTGGTACGTTGGCGTTTGACTTACCAGTGACGGTAAAACGGCGGGCGGCCGCGCCAGTAGCGGATCATCAGATAGCCGCCGAGCATGCCGCCGAGATGCGCGAAGTGGGCCACTCCGGCCTGCGTTCCCGTAATGCCGAGATAGAGTTCGAGCGCGCCGTAGACGATGACGAACAGCCGGGCCGGCATGGGAATCGGCGGGAAAATGAGCATCACGGTGCGCCGCGGGAAATACATACCGAAAGCGAGCAGCAGGCCGAAGACGCCACCCGAGGCGCCGATGGTGGGATAAGGCGTGCCGCCGATGACGGCCGTCACCACCAGTTGGGCCGCGGCCGCGGTGACGACGCACGTGAAGTAGTAGGCAAGGTAGCGCCGCTGGCCGAATACGCGCTCGACGTCCGAGCCGAACATGTAAAGCGCGAACATGTTGAAAAACAGGTGCAGCAGGCTGCCGTGCAGGAAGCCGTAGGTGACGATCTGCCAGGGCAGAAATCCCGCCGTGCCGATGACTGACGGCCCGCCGAGCGGCCACAGCCCGAACCAGACGACGAGTTGATCGCCCGCCACCTGCTGCAGCAGGAAGACGACGCCGTTGGTGACCAGCAGCGCCCAGGTGACGGGCGGTATCGAAAAATACATGATTTATGCCGTAAAGCTGTTTTGAGATGGGTGCCGCTTCACGGACGAGCAGGCCGGTGGTCGATACCCGCGGTTCGAGACTGGCAGGTCGTGTCACCGGCACGAAAGTCGCCGAGCCGTACTCCGCATCGAACAGCGGTACTCAATCAAGCACCGGCGGCAATTGCTGGGCGAGCTTGGCGCGCTCGGCGGTCGCCGTGCCGTTCAACGCGAAGCCGAGCAGCTTCCCCGCCGCATCCACGAACAGCGATTTTACGCTGTCGGCGTTTTGCTCCACGCGCCATTCGCCGGCAGCACCGCTGGCCGGCGGCGCGACGATGGTCGGGCAGGCCGGTGTTTTCACCAGCACCGGCATCGCCGGATAGGAAACGGCAGTCGGCTTGCCCGCAAGCGTCGCCGCCAGCGCGCGCGCGGCGTGCATGATCGGCATCACGAACGGCAGCACCAGGCCTTCGATTTCCGCGCAGTCGCCCAGCGCATAAACGTCCTGCGCGCTGGTTTCGAGATGGCGGTCGACAACGATGCCGCGACGGGTTTTCAGTCCCGCGGCATGCGCGAGTTCCAGTTTCGGTCTCAGGCCGACCGCCGACAAAACGACATCGGCAGCGACGGTCCTGCCGTTGGCGAGCGTGACCTGCAGCCGGTCGCCGGCTTTGTCCACCGCCTGCACGCCGGTGCCGAAATGCCAGGTCACGCCGAGCGCGGCGAGTTTTGCCTTGAGCAATGCGCCGCCGGCAGGCGGCAGCAGGCGCGGCAGCGGCTGATCCGCGATGTCGATCACGTCGACTTTGTAACCCGCAGCGGAAAGATCGTTGGCGAATTCGCAGCCGATCAGTCCGGCGCCGATGATGACGACGCTTTTCCTGTCCTTGATGGCGGCGCGGAAGCGTGCGTAATCGTCGAGGCTGTTGACGCTCAGCACCGCATCCGCCGCGTCGCCGGCGAGCGGAATCCTGATCTGGTCGGCGCCGAGCGCCAGCACCAGCTTCGAGTAAGAAATGATTTCGTTGCCGATGCGTATCCGGTGCCGGTCGGCTTCGATTGCCGTGACGCGGGCATGGGGGCGTACCGTAGCGTTGATCTGCGCCGCCATCTGTTCCGCGGAATTGAGCGGTATCGCCTCCGGCAGCTTGTGGGAGGCGAGCGCGTTCGACAGCATCGGCTTGGAATAGAACTGGCCGCCATCGGCGGTGATGACGGTGAGCGGCGTCTCCTTGTCGAGCTTGCGCAGTTCCTTGGCGACATTGTAGCCGGCAAGACCGCTGCCGATGATGGCAATAGGATGCATGGGATATCCGGAAATTAATCAGAAAAGCCGGCCGCGGCGCGGCCGGCGCCAGGTTCAGTTGAAGTGGGGTGTTAAAACGCGAGCGGGACGCGCCGCGTCACTGCATTCAGGCGCCGGTTTCCTCCCCCAGCCCGACCAGATCGTCGGCGTGTTCCTCTTCCATTGCCAGGATGCCTTCCGGCATGCGGCGCGTGGTTGAATCATGCAAACATGGTATCAAACATCATCATCAACACAAAACCGGCGAAGAGCCCCGTGGTGGCCCAGGTTTCGTGGCCGTTGCGGTGGGATTCGGGGATGATCTCGTGGCTGATGACGAAAAGCATCGCGCCCGCGGCGAACGCAAGCCCCCACGGCAGCAGCATGCCGGACATGGCGATCGCGCCCGCCCCCAGCAGCCCGCCCGCCGGCTCGACCAGGCCGGTGGCAAGCGCGATGAGGGCCGCGCGCGCGGGCGTGTAATCGAGCGTGAGCAGCGCCAGCGCCACGGCGAGGCCTTCGGGCATGTTCTGCACCGCGATGCCGAGCGCGAGCGGCAGACCCTGCGCGTAGCCCTCTCCGGCAAAGGCGACGCCCACGGCGAGACCCTCGGGAATGTTGTGCAGCGTGATGGCGAACACGAACAGCCAGACGCGGGAAAACTGGCTCGTAGAAGGGCCGGAGTGTCCCTTGATGACGTGCTCGTGCGGCAGCATCTTGTCCATCGCGAGCAGCAGCAGCCCGCCTAGCGCGACTGCCGTCGCCGTGATGAGCCCGCCGGAGGTCTTGCTGCCGGTGAACGCGGTGCCCGCCTCGATCGAGGGCAGGATGAGCGAAAATACGCTGGCGGCGAGCATGACGCCGGCGCTGAAACCGAGCATGGTGTCCTGGGTGCGGACGGAGACGCCGCGCGCGACCAGCACCGGCACGGCGCCCACGCCGGTGGCAAGGGCGGTCCCCAGCGTCGCGAGCAGCACGGCCGCGAGCACCGGCAGCGCTGATGCGGCGTCGAGCAGGGCCGCGCCGGCGGCGTTGTAGGCGTACAGCGCCGCCGCCAGCAGCGCCCCCGAACCGAGGATGATGCCGATCAGGGAGCCGCTGCTGTCGAACCAGCGTCGGGTCGCGAGGACGAGGGCGGTCATGGCCTGCCTCCGGAGGACCGCGTTACTTCTCGAGCAGGCTGCGCGGCATCCACGCCGTTTTTTGGCTTCGGCCGGGCGCCGATGGCGCCCTTAACGTTTGCGAAGCTCGCGTCGGCCTTCGCCGAAAAACGGCTCCGCCATCGCATCTGCCGAATTCGTGCCATGCTGGAGGTCATTTCTCCAAAAGGCTCCGGAGCATCCACGCCGTTTTTTCGTGAACCTGCATTCTTTGCGTGAGCAGGTCGGCCGTCGGCTCGTCGTTCGCCTTTTCAACCACGGGGAAGATCGAACGCGCGGTGCGCACAACCGCTTCCTGGCCTGCCACGAGTTCCTCGATCATCTTCTCCGCCCCGGGCACGCCGGCCGTCTCCTTGATCGAGGAGAGTTTCGCGTATTCGGCGTAGGTCCCCGGCGCGGGGTGGCCCAGCGCGCGGATGCGCTCGGCGACCTGATCCACCGCGAGCGCGAGCTCGTTGTATTGCTGCTCGAACATGAGGTGCAGCGTCTGGAACATCGGGCCCGTCACGTTCCAGTGGAAGTTATGGGTCTTGAGATAGAGCGTGTAGGTATCCGCGAGCAGGCGCGACAGGCCCTCTGCAATCGCCTTGCGGTCCTGCTCCTTGATGCCGATGTCGATGCTTTTCATGGTGCTCTCCATTTTGTGCAGTTGATCAGGGGGATCTCGTCGCTCGCACGCAAGCGGGAGTCCGGGGAGTGTGCCTTCCCGGATTCCGGCTTGAGTCCGCACCGCTGCATCGGCGGGGCGGGCTTGACCGGAATGACGGCTCACGCCGCCATTAATACCATTTCGAAGTCCACTTTGGCTATACCGCACTCGGGACATGCCCAGTTCTCCGGGATGTCTTCCCAACGCGTGCCGGCGGCGATGCCTTCTTCAGGCAGTCCTTTGGCTTCGTCGTAGATGAAGCCGCATACGATGCATTCCCATTTTCTCATTTGCATATCTCCTGTTAAGCGTTGACTTTGGCGAGCGTCGCTTTGTAGTGATTGGCGTGGCGCTCCTCGACTTTGGCCAGCGCGGCGAAGCGTTTGGCCGCTTTTTCCAGCATTTTCTTGAAGCGCGCGGCGTGCTCCTTCGATTCCTTGATCTGCTCGTCCATTTCCGCAACGGCTGCGTGGTTGCCTTCCTGTTCGGCCAGATGGCGGAAATTGGGATACATTTCGGTGTATTCGTAGGTCTCGCCCGCGATCGCCATGTCCAGGCACTTTGCCGGGCTCATGTCGGCCGCGGGATAGAGCAGGTCGAGGTGACCGAAGGCGTGCTGTACTTCCTGGGCCGCGGTTTCCTCGAACACCTTTGCGGTTTCGACATCGCCCTGCGCGCGGCAGAGCTTGGCGAAGTACATATATTTGATATGCGCCATCGATTCGCCGGCGAACGCCGCTTCGATGTTTTTTACGGTTACCGATTCCGGTTTCATGAATGTCTCCTTTCTGGCTGGTTGAAGTCACGTGTTCCACTGCTTTGAAGGCATGATAGACAGGCCGATGCGATATATCCAATTGATTGTTTATCTTAATATGATAGTCATAAACTATGGCAATCCTGGCGTGGGCGCCGGCCGGGGCGGGTGCGGGCGCAGCCGCCGATCAGGTCCGCTTATTCGGCCATCAAAAGTATTGTTTGGAAATGCTGGGGCTTTTTTCCCAGAATGTCCCAAAAAAATGAGGCGGCGCCCGCGGGGCTGCCGCCCGACCCAAGAGCCTGCCGCAAACCGCATGGAGGAGACCGTGATGGTGCGTAGCGCATATACGCCGTTGTCTTCCCGCCTGCTTCAGTCCGGGACTGATTTCTGCAGCCCGGCACAACAGTTGCCGGAGCGCGTCAGTCTTGAGCATCCGGCGATTGACGTCATGACCGACTTCAAGCGTGTCTGCGCGGTCGTGATCCGGTCGACCGACAGCGTCGGTAAGGCGCACAAGAGAATGATTCAGCGCGGCGTGCGACTGCTGCTGGTGCTGGACCATGACCGTAAAGTCGCCGGCCTCATTACCGCGACCGATATCCTGGGCGAAAAGCCGATGAAGGTGATCGCGCAACGCGGCTGCACGCGCGAAGAAATCCTGGTCAGCGACATCATGACCCCGCGCGAACGCCTTGAAGTCCTTGATATGGAAGAAATCACCGGCGCCAGGGTGGGCCACGTCGTGGCCACGCTCAGGGCCTCGGGGCGGCAGCATGCGATGGTGGTCGAACGAGATTCCCACGGAAAGATGTCGGTGCGCGGCCTGTTTTCCGCAACCCAAATCGCGCGCCAGCTGGGGGTGCTCATCCAGACCACGGAAGTGGCCAGGACCTTTTCCGAAATCGAGTCGCAGCTGGCGGTTTGAAGCGAAACCGGCGGCGGATGTCGAGCGCCGGGGTGTGCGCCGTCCGGTGTGACGGCGTGGGCGC
>JAIESJ010000197.1 GCA_019746155.1 Burkholderiales bacterium | reverse complement strand
GGGGGATACTTATGACAGCAGCGAAATGCGCTATTCAACCGGATTTTCGCTACTCTGGGTTTCGCCGTTCGGGCCGCTTAAGATAAGCGCTGCGAAGCCACTGAAAACCAAGCCCCTTGATCGTACCCAGGCCTTCCAGTTCACATTCGGCGGGGCATTTTAACGATGATTGGTTTTGTCGTGAAGAAGCAGATTGCTCCGGATAACACGGCATACGGTTCACTGCAAGGAGACTAAATTGAAGTACTTTTATTCGACGTTCGCTGTCCTGGCGCTGTCGTTCGGCATCGCGACGGCCGAAGCGGCGGATCTGAAAATCGGATTTATCGATGCGGAGCGTGTCAACCGTGAATCGGCGCCTGCCGAGCGCGCCAGTAAACAGCTCGAGAAGGAATTTGCTCCGCGGGCTCAGGAACTGCAACGCCGGGAAAACCAGATCAAGGCGCTCCAGTCGCAGCTTGAAAAAGAAGCGATGACGATGAGCGAAAGCGAGCGACGGGCGAAGGAACAGGAGCTGGCGCGCATGAACCTCGACTTTCAGCGCATGCAGCGCGAGTACCGCGAAGATCTCAACCTGCGCCGCAATCAGGAGCTTTCTGCGCTGTTCGAGCGTGCCAACCGCATCATCAAGCAGATTGCGGAGGCGGAGAAGTTCGACCTGATTCTGCAGGAAGCGGTTTACCGCAGCCCGCGCATCGATATTACGGATAAGGTCCTCAAAGCGCTCTCGGCAGAGGGCAAATAAGCGAGGCCCCCGGCTGGGTGGGGGCAACGACTCTTCTCAATCCCCCGGCCTATGATACGCGGTGAACGAAAATCCTATAGTCTGCGGGAGATCTCCGAGCGCTTCGGCGGCGAGATCATCGGCGATCCCGACGTCCGGATTTGCCGGGTTGCCACGCTCGAAAACGCCGGGCCGGGCGCCATCGCATTCCTGGCCAACGAGCGTTATCGGCAGCAGCTCAATAGCACTCGTGCCGCCGCAGTGATTGTCGGGGAGTCAATGCGCGATGCGACCGGATTGCCGCGCGTGGTGTGCCGCGACCCTTACACCTATTTCGCCCGGGTTTCCGGTCTGCTCAATCCACCGCGACAGGCACAGCCGGGCAGGCATGCCACGGCCGTGATCGATGCTTCCGCCGTGGTCGCGGAAGATGCCGAGGTAGGCCCTTTGGCGGTGATTGGCAGAAATGCCAGGATTGGCGCACGATGTCTGGTCGGAGCGGGGTGCGTGATCGGCCATGACGTGACGCTGGGTGAAGAAGTGTGCGTCAACGCCAACGTGACAATTTACGACGGTTGCCAGATCGGCAGCCGTGTGATCCTGCATTCGGGGGTGGTTATCGGAGCCGACGGTTTCGGGATTGCAATGGCGGACGGGCGCTGGCTCAAGGTGCCGCAAATCGGCAGGGTTGTAATCGGGAACGACGTGGAAATCGGCGCCAATACCACCATAGACCGCGGCGCTATCGACGATACGGTGATCGAGGACGGGGTCAAGCTCGATAATCAGATCCAGATCGCTCACAATGTGCGTATCGGCGCCCATACCGCAATCGCCGCCTGTACCGGCGTTGCCGGCAGCGTGAGAATCGGGCGTTATTGCCGCATCGGCGGCAATTCCGGTATCGCCGGGCATCTCAATATAGCCGACCACGTGGAAATCTCGGCCCATACCCTGATTACCAAGTCGATTGACAGGCCCGGCACTTACACCGGTGTCTATCCCTTCGATGCCAACCGGGAATGGCGCAGGAACGCTGCGCAGCTGCGGCATCTTGACGATCTGGCGGACCGCGTCCGCACACTGGAACAGAGACTGACACAGCCGAGAAGGAGCAAATCTTGAACAGCATGGATATTCATCAGGTGCTCGAATATCTCCCGCACCGGTATCCTTTTCTGCTGGTGGATCGCGTGCTTTCATGCGAGCCGGGCAAGAGCATCGTCGCGCTGAAAAACGTGACGATCAACGAGCCGTTCTTCGGCGGACATTTCCCGCATCACCCCGTGATGCCCGGCGTGCTGATCATCGAGGCGCTGGCGCAGGCGGCGGCGATACTGACGTTCAAGACCGCGGGAGGCAAGGCCGACGAGAATTCTGTTTATTACTTTGTCGGTATAGACAACGCGCGCTTCAAGAAACCGGTCACGGCGGGAGATACCCTGCGACTCAATGTCGCGCTGGAACGTACGGTGCGCGGCATCTGGAAATTCAAGGCCGAGGCGCGCGTGGAAGACGCGGTGGTGGCCGAAGCGGAACTCATGTGCACAGTACGTACCCTTAAGGACGAGTCGTCCAGATAGCGCGATGGGGAACCGGATTCCGGCAACATGGATGCAGAAGCGGCAATGATGATTCACCCGACCGCCATCGTTGACCCCAAGGCGAGGATCGCACCCGATGTCGAGATCGGACCGTATACCGTCATCGGCCCGCACGTTGAAATCGGGCCGCGCTGCCGTATCGGATCGCACGCAGTGATCACCGGACATACCCGCATCGGCGCCAATAACCGCATCTATCAGTTTGTTTCGCTGGGCGAAGTGCCGCAGGACAAGAAATATGGCGGCGAACCGACGCGTCTCGAAATCGGCGACAACAATACCATCCGCGAGTTTTGCACCTTCAATTGCGGCACGGCCCAGGACGCGGGGGTGACGCGGGTCGGTGACGACAACTGGATCATGGCCTATGCCCATCTGGCGCATGACTGCCAGATCGGCAATCACACCGTTTTCGCCAACAATGCGCAGCTGGCCGGCCACGTCCACGTCGGCGATTACGCGATACTCGGCGGTTTCACGGTGGTGCATCAGTTCTGCCGCATTGGCGCCTACAGCATCACCGCGATGGGAACCATCGTGCTGCAGGATGTCCCGCCGTACGTGACGGCTTCCGGCAATTCAGCCCGGCCTTACGGTATCAACGCCGAGGGGCTCAAACGGCGCGGCTTTGCGGCCGGGACCATTATGAAGCTCAAGCGCGCCTATAAAACGCTTTATAAGTCGGGACTGACGCTGGATGAGGCAAAACAGGAGCTCTCCCGGCAGCTGGTGCAGTGTCCCGAGATCCGTCCCGTGCTGGATTTTCTGGCCGCCTCCAGTCGCGGCATCATCCGCTAGGAGCTTGTCGGGCCTGGGTCCGATAAGCTCCTTAGGCAAAACCGCCCCGGGGAAAAATGCGAAAGCGCCATCAAACAACCTGCCGCAACGTCATCCCTGCGTGTTGCCCGAGGTGAAACGACCGTGGAATTAAACGTCATTCAGAAGAAGTGGGGCGGTTTTACTTTTAGCAGCCTGCCGGACCATCGAAGTCCGGCAGGCTGCTAGTCATCAATGCAATCCGTCACTCGCGCATCACCCGTTATAGGGATCGTTGCGGGGGAGGCCTCCGGCGACCTGCTGGGGGCGCACCTGATCAAGGCCCTGCGCGAACAGGTGCCGGGATTACGCTTTGTGGGCATAGGCGGCCCCAGGATGGAAGCGACCGGCGCCATGCAGACGTTGTTCCCGATGGAAAAGCTGGCGGTGCGTGGCTATGTCGAAGTTTTGCGTCATTATGTCGAAATCGTCGGTATTCGCCGCAGGCTTGCGACTTATTTTCAGCAGCATCCTCCGGCGCTTTTTATCGGGATCGACGCCCCGGATTTCAATCTCGATCTGGAACTTAAGCTGAAGTCGTCCGGTGTGCCGACCGTGCATTACGTGAGTCCCTCGATCTGGGCATGGCGGGGCGGGCGCATACACAAGATCAAGCGCGCCGTGACCAGAATGCTGACGCTCTTTCCATTCGAGGCGCGGATTTACCAGCAGGCGCAGATTCCCGTGACTTATGTGGGGCATCCGCTGGCGGATCTGCTGGGGGATTTCCCGAACATGGCGCAAGCCCGCGAGCAATTGCGGCTGCCGGCAAGTGCGAAGGTGATTGCGCTTCTCCCGGGCAGCCGTGTCAGCGAACTCCGCAGCATGGCCGACCTGTTCGTTACCACCGCTGCCGAGATCGCAAGCTCGTTGCCCGATGTGCGGTTTCTTGCGCCTCAGGCGGGCGGCGAAACCAAGGAAATCTTCGAGGCGGCGCTTTATCGCCGACAGGCGGGCGATCTCAATGTCAATATCCTGTTTGGCCATGCCCACGATGCAATGGCCGCGGCCGACGTGGTGCTGGCAGCCTCCGGCACCGCGACGCTCGAAGCGGCTTTGCTCAGACGGCCCATGGTGATTACCTATAAGATGCCCCAGGTGAGCTGGTGGATCATGAGCAACATGCGCTATCAGCCTTATGTCGGCTTGCCCAACATTCTGGCAGGTGAATTCGTCGTGCCGGAGTTTCTGCAGCACGAAGCGACGCCGGAAAACCTTTCCCAGGCAGTGCTTAACCTGTTGTTCGATAACATCGTCCGCCATCGCCTGGAAGTGCGTTTTACCGGCATGTTGCAGCAATTACGGCAAAATACTGCACAGAAGGCGGCACAGGCGATCCTGCCGCTGCTTGACGGCGCCGCGGCGTGAGCCGGAATAATCTGATTTGCGGCGTTGACGAAGCGGGGCGCGGGCCGCTGGCCGGACCGGTGTTCGCCGCTGCAGTCATACTCGACTCCGGCAGCGCGATCGCGGGGCTCGCGGACTCGAAAAAACTCACTGCGCGCAAACGCGAATTGCTGGCGCGGGAGATTAAATCGCGGGCGGTGGCATGGGCGGTGGCAAGTGCAACCGTGGAGGAAATCGACACGCTGAACATCCTGCGCGCCAGTTTGCTGGCGATGCGCCGGGCGGTCGAAGCCCTTGCTGTGGAGCCCTCACAGGTTCTGGTGGACGGATTGCACTGTCCGGAGTTGTGCCGGCCGGTGCGGGCGATCGTCAAGGGGGATGACACGGTGGCGGCAATTTCAGCGGCTTCGATTCTGGCCAAGGTGGCGCGTGATGCGCTGATGCTGGAATTGCATCAGCGCTACCCGCAGTACCGCTTTGACCTGCACAAAGGATATCCCACGGCGCTGCATCTGGCGGCGTTGCGCGAACATGGCGTATCGGCAGTGCACCGGCGCAGCTTTGCACCGGTCAAGCAGGTTACCGGGCCCGGCGGCTTGCCGTCCTTGCGGCAGGAGGTTTTCGGGCCGCAGAAACACAGACAGGAGAAACCATGAAATTCGCCCTCATGCTGCATCTGCTCGGCGTGGCGGTCTGGGTGGGCGGCATGTTTTTCGCCTACATGGCGCTGCGGCCGGCAGCCTCGAAGCTGCTGGAGCCACCACAGCGTTTGCCTTTGTGGTCTGCGGTCCTTGGCCGTTTCTTTAACTGGGTATGGTTGTCCATAGCGCTGATCCTCGGCAGCGGCTTTCACATGATTTCAGTGATCGCAGAACTGGGCAAGGTGCCGTTCTACGTCCACGCCATGCTGTATGTCGGTATCGTGATGACGCTGATTTTCGGCCATGTTTACGCCGTGCCGTTCGCTGCGCTGAAACGCGCCGTCGCTGCTCAGGACTGGAAGGCGGGTGGTGTTGCGCTCGATCGGATCCGCATCGCAGTTGCGGTAAACCTGGGGCTTGGCCTGCTCAACATCGTCATTGCCACTGCCGGGGCGATGTAACGCAACGCTCCGAATCACAGGAGTTCGGCGAGCAGGTTTTTCAAACCGAGTCGCTCCCGCCGTGGATTGACCAGGTGTTTGCGCGCCGCACACTGCTGTTTGAGGCGGAGATAAAAAGCCGGATCGGATTCCGCGCGCCACAGCAGTCGGGCAAGGGTTTTTTCGTCTGCCAGGGGGTAATAGCCGGCATAATCCTTGCCAAGCATGCCGATATTGCCGGGTATTCTCGACGCGATGACGGGCACGCCGGCGGCGAGTGCTTCGCTCACTACGTTGGCGCCGCCTTCCATGCACGAACTGATCACCATCAGCCGGCTGCGCGCCAGCATGCGCAGGGCTTTCCAGTGCGCGAGCTCGCCCAGCCAGCGGTAGCGTGGTTCCCGATCCGCCCATTTGCGCGCCGCGGCCGCCATCCCGGATGACATTGCCCCCCCGAGATGGGTGAGGCGGATGCGGCTTGCTGCCGGCAGATAAGCCAGCGCCGCCGCGGCACGGAACGGGTCCTTTTCCTCACGCAGGTGCCCGCTGACCGTGACCTCGAAACAGGACTTGAGCGGGGGACGCGGGGAAATCGGTCGCGTGGACTGATAAATGACGCGGGTTTTTTTGCGCAACGCCGGAGACAATTCGTTCAGGCCCATGTCCTGCAGCACGATCATGCGCGTTGCCAGCCGCATGGATTTCTCGGCATCCGGGTCGAAGCGTATATCGCGGTACAAATCGGTTCCCGTCAACGCGACGATCAGCGGCCGATCGGGGTGAAGTTCGGCAAAACGCCGGATCGAGTCGTGGCTGCGACGCGCGTGCAGCGCGATCATCAAGTCCGCCGCCTCTCCGTTCCAGGTGACCTGAACCGCCACGCGGTGACCAAGGCCGCGCAGCAGCGTCGCCCAGCGCGCGGCGGTATTGCGGTTGCCGTAACGCGAGCGCGCGCCGGCGGGTGTGACGATCAGGATTCTCACGGCAGGATAATCACGCTAAACTTTGTGTCCGCACTATAACAAAAACATCCGTGATGACGTTAGCAGCCGGGCCTGATGCCGCGACTTTATGCGCAATGCTGCACGATGCGCGCGCGCGCACGCTGGCGTTGGCACGGGATCTGAGTGGCGAACAGCTGTTGGGGCCCAGGCTCAGCATTGTCAATCCTCCGTTGTGGGAAATCGGTCACCTGGGCTGGTTTCAGGAACACTGGTGTCTGCGCTACGAGGGTGACGGTAGGCTCAGGCCTTCAATGCTTGCCCATGCGGACGATTTTTACAATTCGGCGACCGTGCCCCACGCGACACGCTGGGATTTGCCGCTGCCGGATTTTGATGCCACGCTGGGTTATTTGCAGCGGGTTCTGGACCGCGTGCTGGAGCGTATCGACAGGGAGGGTGCCACCGAGCATCTGCGGTATTTCGCGCAGCTCGCGGCATTTCACGAAGAAATGCACTGCGAGGCTTTCACCTATACTCGTCAGACGCTGGGATATGCGGCGCCCGACAGAGGCCGGCAAGCCGGCGCTGCAGCGAATGCCGGGGCGTGGCCGGGAGACGTGGAGATTCCCGGCGGCGAGTTTATGCTGGGGGCCGCGCCCGACACCGGTTTTGTGTTCGACAACGAAAAATGGGCCCATGCGGTCGAAGTCCGGCCGTTTTGCATGGCCCGCGCGCCGGTGACCAACGTCGAATTCGCGGCGTTCGTCGATGATGAGGGCTACCGCCGGCGCGAACTGTGGAGCGACGCCGGCTGGCAGTGGCGCGAACAAACCGGGGCGCACGCTCCCGTCTACTGGCAGAAACGTGACGGCGAGTGGCTGCAGCGTCATTACGACACCGTGGTTCCAATCCCGCCACACCATCCGGTCATTCACGTCAATTGCTACGAGGCGGAAGCGTATTGTCGCTGGGCCGGGCGGCGGCTGCCGACCGAGGCGGAGTGGGAGTTCGCCGCCGCAACGACCCCCGGCCTGGCCGGGTGCAAAAGACGCCACCCTTGGGGCGATGCGGCGCCTTCTGCCCGGCACGCCAACCTGTTTGGCGTCGTTGGCGCCTGCGCCGACGTTGCGGCTTTCGCCGAAGGCGACAGCGGCTGGGGCTGCCGCCAGATGTTCGGCAATGTCTGGGAGTGGACTGCGGACTGGTTTGGTCCCTATCCAGGCTTTGAGGCCGACCCCTACAAGGAATACTCTGCGCCCTGGTTCGGCGATCACAAAGTGCTGCGCGGCGGCTGTTTTGCCACGCGTGCCGGCTTGTTGCGTACTACCTGGCGCAATTTCTACACCCCTGACCGGCGCGACGTGTTTGCCGGCTTTCGCACTTGCGCGCCTGTCCCACCCTCCGACGGTGCGCCTGCGAGCAGGGAGCAGGGTTCCCGCCTGCGGGATGCGGCCGTCCGCGAGCCTGGCGCAGCGACGTTGAGCGCAGGCGCGACATCCGTCTCCGGGGTCACACCCCCTGAAGGGGCCCCTGTTCCGCCCTCCGGCGTCGCCCTGTGAAATACATCACTTCTGCGGATAACCCGCGCTTCAAGGCGCTGCTCAAACTCATGCAGTCGTCGCGCGAGCGCCGGAAAGCGGGGTTGTCGTTGCTCGACGGCGTGCATCTGATCGAAACGTATCGCGACCATTTGGGTTTGCCCGAAGAGGTTGTGGTCAGCAAATCGGGCCTGAAGAATCATAAAATTAACAATTTAATCAATGAGTTACGTGAATTACCCCCATTGCTGCTGAGCGATGAGCTGTTCTACCGCCTGTCGTCCGTCGCAACGCCGACGGGAGTGATCGCGGCTGTCAAAACGCCGCAGCCTCAAGATATGCCCGACGATCCCGGTCCGTGCGTGTTGCTGGAAGGCATACAGGATCCGGGCAATATGGGCTCCATCCTGCGCTCCGCCGCTGCTGCGGGGATGCGGGATGTTTTTTTGTCCCGGAATTGCGTCCACAGCTGGTCGCCGCGTGTACTGCGCGCCGGCATGGGGGCGCATTTCATGCTCAGCATTTACGAAGGCGTGGATCTGCTGGCGCTGATAAAAAGGTTCCGCGGCCGGGTGATTGCGACCAGCCACCACTCGTCACAATCGGTTTTCGAGACCGACCTGACGGGGAAAGTCGGCTTGCTGTTCGGCAGCGAAGGCACGGGCCTGTCCCAGGAGTTGCTGGCGGCGGCGCATGACGTGGTTGCCGTTCCCATGCCGGGCAAAACCGAGTCGCTCAATGCTGCGGCTGCGACTGCGGTATGCCTGTTCGAGAGGGTGAGACAGATGCGTAAATGGTGAATAGAGAATCGTTAAGACGGCGATTGCCAGCAGCTTTATTCCATTCACTATTTACTATTCACGATTCACGCTTTTCTAATAAATCCGCCGCGCCAGCTTCGCTTCCTGCAGGATGGTGGTGGCCAGTTCTTCCACCGACTTGCTGGTGGCATCGAGATAGGGAATGCCTTCCTGCCGCATCAGCGCTTCCGCTTCCCGCACTTCGAATTCGCAGTTGGTGAGCGTCGCATATTTGCTGCCGGGGCGGCGCTCGTTGCGGATCTGCTGCAGGCGTTTGGGGTTGATGGTCAGGCCGTACAGCCGGCCGCGCAACGGCCGCAGCTGCGGCGGCAACTGCATGCTGCTGAAGTCTTCCGGAATGAGGGGATAGTTTGCGGCGCGGACGCCGAACTGCATTGCAAGATAGAGGCAGGTGGGCGTCTTGCCGCAGCGCGATACCCCGACCAGGATGATATCGGCGTCGGTCAGGTCGCGCGTGGATAAGCCGTCGTCATGCGACAGCGTGTAGTTGACCGAGTCGATGCGGTGGTGATAATTGATGAAATCGTTGACATTGTGCGTGCGGCCTATGGTGTGCGAGGCGCCGATGCCGAGTTCTTTTTCCAGCGGCGAGATGAAAATTTCGAAGCAGTCCAGAAACAATGCGTTGGCGGTGCCGACAATGCCGGCTATCTCGGCGTTGACCAAGGTGCTGATCACGATCGGCCGCACGCCGTCGCTCGCTGCGCGCTCGTTGATCTGCTTTACCGCTTGGTATGCTTTGTCGGCGGTGTCTATAAACGGCAGTGTTTCCTCCTGAAACCGCACCCCGTCAAACTGGGTCAGCAGGCTGTGTCCGAGCATTTCGGCGGTAATGCCGGTGCGGTCGGAAATGAAATAGGCGGTGCGTTTCGCTGTCATGGATTACTGCGGCGACGATTCCCTGTAAAATAACGCGTTTTGACAATTCGCACAATTAACAGGTGGCCTGGATGAGCAATACTCCTATGGTTCTGGATTTCGCGGCATTGCGCATGAGTGATGTCGCGAGCGTTGGCGGCAAAAACGCATCGCTCGGCGAGATGATCAGCCAGCTGGGCAGCGCAGGCGTGCGCGTGCCGGGCGGTTTTGCCACCACGGCGCAGGCTTACCGCGAGTTCCTGGCGCAAAACGGGCTCGCCCAGCGCATCTCGGACCGCATGGCCGTTCTCGACGTCGACGATGTCGCCGCGCTGGCCAAGGCAGGCGAGGAGATTCGCCGCTGGATCGTCGAGCAACCGCTTGCGCCGCGCCTGCAGCAGGAGATTGCCGAGGCCTACCAGAAGCTGGCCGCAGGGTCCGGCGACGGGGTGTCCTTCGCCGTACGTTCCTCGGCCACCGCCGAAGATTTGCCCGATGCGTCGTTCGCCGGACAGCAGGAAACCTTCCTTAACGTGCACGGCCTGGAGAATCTGCTGGAGGCGATCAGGCATGTGTTCGCATCGCTCTACAACGACCGTGCCATTTCCTATCGCGTTCACAAGGGATTTACCCACGACGAGGTCGCGCTCTCAGCAGGTGTTCAGCGCATGGTAAGAAGCGACCTCGGCGCGAGCGGCGTGATGTTTACGCTCGATACCGAATCCGGCTTCGACCAGGTGGTCTTCATCACCGCGGCTTATGGCCTTGGCGAAACCGTGGTGCAGGGGCAGGTCAACCCCGACGAGTTCTATGTCTATAAGCGCGGGCTCAAGGAAGGCAAGAAGGCGATTCTGCGCCGCGGACTGGGCTCCAAGGCGGTCAAAATGGTCTACTCCGATACCCGTCAGCCCGGCCGTTCGGTCAGGATCGTCGATGTTCCCGAGGCCGACCGCCGCAAATTTTCCATCAGCGATGCCGAGGTCGAGGAGCTTGCGCGCTACGCCATGATCGTGGAGGCGCACTATCAGCGGCCGATGGACATCGAATGGGGCAGGGACGGTGTGGATGGCAAGCTCTACATCCTGCAGGCACGTCCCGAAACCGTGAAGGCCAGTGAAAAAGTCGATACACTGCGCCGCTATCGCCTGAAAAGCCGTTCCGAGGTGCTTGCCACCGGACGCGCCATCGGCCAGCGTATCGGCAGCGGTCCGGTAAGGCTCATCAAGAACGCCTCCGAAATGGAGCGTGTCAAACAGGGCGATGTGCTGGTGACCGACATGACCGACCCCGATTGGGAGCCTGTGATGAAGCGTGCCGCGGCGATCGTCACCAACCGCGGCGGGCGCACCTGCCACGCGGCCATCATCGCGCGCGAATTGGGCATTCCCGCAGTCGTCGGCTGCGGCGAGGCGACCCAGGTGCTCAAGGACGGCAAGCCGGTGACGGTTTCCTGCGCCGAGGGCGATACCGGGTTCGTCTATCGCGGCATCCTCGATACCGAAGTCATCGACCTGTCGCTTGCCAGCATGCCCAAGGCGCCGCTCAAGATCACGATGAACGTGGGCAACCCGGAGCTGGCCTTCGAGTTTCAGCGCCTGCCCAATGAGGGGGTGGGGCTGGCGCGGCTGGAATTCATCATCGCGCGCATGATCGGCGTGCATCCCAAGGCCGTGCTGGCTTACCCCGACCTCTCTGCAGACCTCAAGATTGCGGTCGAGGAGCACAGCGCCGGTTATCCGGACCCGGTAACGTTCTACGTCGAAAAACTGGCCGAGGGCGTGTCGACGCTGGGCGCGGCGTTCTGGCCCAAGCCAGTCATTGTGCGGCTGTCGGATTTCAAATCCAACGAGTATTCAAGCCTGACCGGCGGCGCCCGTTACGAGCCGCACGAGGAAAATCCCATGCTCGGCTTTCGTGGGGCGGCGCGCTATATCGCCGCCTCGTTCCGCGACTGCTTCGAGCTTGAGTGCCGTGCGCTGAAGAAGGTGCGCGATGAAATGGGCCTGACCAACGTCGAAATCATGGTGCCCTTCGTGCGTACCATAGACGAGGCGAAGAAAGTGCTGGAACTGCTCGCCGCCAACGGCCTGAAGCGCGGGCAGAACGGCCTGAGGATCATCATGATGTGCGAAATTCCGTCGAACGCCATTCTCGCTGATCAGTTCCTCGAGCATTTTGACGGCTTCTCCATCGGTTCCAACGACATGACGCAGATGACGCTTGCGCTTGACCGCGACTCCGGCATCATCGCCGACGCCTTCGACGAGCGCGACCCGGCGGTGAAACAGATGCTGCATCTGGCGATTCAGGCCTGCCGCAAGGCCGGCAAATACGTGGGCATTTGCGGGCAGGGGCCGTCTGACCATCCCGATCTCGCGAAATGGCTGATGGAGGAGGGCATAGAAAGCTTGTCGCTGAACCCGGACACCGTGGTTGAAACCTGGCTGTATCTGGCACGCGAAGCCAAACCGGCCTAAAAATTTTTGCCCGAATTCCGTTGGACGCGGCATTGATTTGCGATAAAATGGGTAAACGGCTGGTATGATATGAAATGACCAAATATATCTTTGTCACTGGTGGTGTAGTTTCCTCCCTTGGCAAAGGTATCGCTGCCGCCTCCCTCGCCGCCATCCTAGAAACGCGCGGCATCAGGATTTCCATGCTCAAGCTGGATCCCTACATCAACGTGGATCCCGGCACCATGAGCCCGTTCCAGCACGGCGAAGTCTTCGTCACGGAAGACGGCGCCGAGACCGATCTCGATCTTGGCCACTACGAGCGCTTCGTGCAGGCCAAAATGTCGAAGCGCAACAATTTCACCACCGGCCAGATCTACGAGAGTGTTATCCGCAAGGAGCGGCGCGGCGATTATCTCGGCGGCACGGTACAGGTGATTCCGCATATCACCGACGAGATCAAGCTCTTCATCCGCCGCGGCGCGGGTGACGCCGAAGTCGCAATCGTCGAGATCGGCGGCACGGTGGGCGATATCGAATCGCTGCCGTTCCTGGAAGCGATCCGCCAGATGGGAATCGAGTTGGGGCGCGACAATGCCTGCTTCATTCACCTGACCCTTGTGCCCTACATTGCGTCAGCGGGGGAGATCAAAACCAAGCCGACCCAGCACTCGGTCAAGGAGCTGCGCGAGATCGGCATTCAGCCCGACGTGCTGCTGTGTCGCGCCGACCGTCCGCTGCCCGACGACGAGCGCAGGAAAATCGCGCTCTTCACTAACGTCGGCGTGGAGGCGGTGATCTCGGCCGTCGATGTCGACAGCATTTACAAGATCCCGGCGATGCTGCATGCGCAGGATCTGGATGACATCGTCTGCCGCAAGCTGGGGCTCACCCCGCCTCCGGCCAACCTGACGAGCTGGGACAAGCTGATCTATGCGCTCGAGCACCCGAAGCGGGAAGTCAACGTTGCGCTGGTCGGTAAATATGTCGATCTGACCGAGTCCTACAAGTCGTTGTCGGAAGCGCTGATCCACGCCGGGATTCACACCGGCGCCAGGATCAAGATCAACTACATCGATTCGGAGAGTATCGAGAAGAATGGCACGGCGGGTCTCGCCAACATGGATGCAATCCTGGTGCCGGGCGGTTTCGGCAAGCGCGGCGTCGAAGGCAAGATCAAAGCCATCCGCTATGCGCGAGAGAATCGCGTACCGTATCTCGGCATCTGTCTCGGCATGCAGCTGGCGGTGATTGAATACGCGCGGCATGTGGCCGGGCTCGCCGACGCCCACAGCACTGAATTCAATCCTGAAACGCCGCATCCGGTCGTCGCGTTGATCACCGAGTGGCAGGACCGCGACGGCAGGATAGAGCATCGCGATGCCCAATCCGATCTCGGCGGCAGCATGCGTCTGGGCGGCCAGGAATGCGTGCTTGAGGCCGACTCGCTGGTGCGCCGCATCTATGGCGCCGAGCGCATAGTCGAGCGTCACCGCCACCGCTACGAAGTCAACAACCATTACCTGCCGCGGCTGCAGGCAGCCGGGTTGGTGGTAAGCGGCATGTCGGCCAAGGACAAGCTGTGTGAAATGATCGAACTGCGGGAGCATCCGTGGTTCGTGGGTTGCCAGTTTCACCCCGAGTTCACGTCTACGCCGCGCAATGGCCACCCGTTGTTCAAGGCTTTTATCCAGGCTGCGCTGACCAATGCCAAGCAGGAACAATCCGTACCCGCCGAAGCCGTCGGGCGGCTCAAGAACATTGCCTGAAGTCACCATGGCGCACGGATCCTCAGGTGACGCTGCCGCACGGCCCGGGTCGGATTCCGCAAGGGCGGTGATCCCACGATGAAACTCTGTGGCTTCGAAGTCGGCCTGCACAAGCCGCTGTTCCTGATAGCGGGCCCCTGTGTCGTGGAATCGCGCCAGCTCGCGCTTGATACGGCCGGCGAACTCAAGCAGATCTGTGCCGAAATCGGTATCCCCTTCATCTACAAATCGTCTTATGACAAGGCGAACAGAAGCTCGATAAAATCCTTTCGTGGCCTGGGGATGGATAAAGGTCTTGAGATTCTGGATGAAGTCAGGAAGCAGATCGGAGTGCCGGTTCTGACCGATGTGCACGAGATCGACGAAATCGAAGCCGCGGCGGCAGTGGTCGATGTGCTGCAGACGCCGGCTTTTTTATGTCGCCAGACCGACTTCATTTGCGCGGTAGCGAGCGCCGGCCGACCTGTTAATATCAAGAAAGGCCAGTTTCTGGCCCCGGGCGACATGAAAAACGTGGTGGACAAGGCCAGAGCCGCGAGCGGCGAAGACAACATCATGGTGTGCGAGCGTGGCGTGTCCTTCGGCTACAACAACCTGGTGTCCGATATGCGGTCGCTGATGGTGATGCGCGAAACCGGCTGCCCGGTGGTGTTCGATGCCACCCACTCGGTGCAATTGCCGGGCGGGCAAGGCACGTCCAGCGGCGGGCAGCGCGAATTCGTGCCGGTGCTGGCGCGCGCGGCGGTTGCCAGCGGCATCGCAGGGCTGTTCATGGAAACCCACCCCGATCCCGCACAGGCGCTGTCCGACGGCCCCAACGCATGGCCGCTCCAGCACATGAAAACGCTGCTCAGGACCTTGAAGAGTCTGGACCAAATGGTCAAAAGCCAGGGCCTTGCCGAAAATCTGGTGCAATAGCGGTTATTTCAACCTACTGACAAACCAGGAACAACAATGAGTGCGATCGTAGACGTGATTGCAAGGGAAATTCTGGATTCCCGGGGCTATCCTACCGTCGAAGCCGATGTGCTGCTCGAGTCGGGCGTGCTGGGACGGGCGGCGGTGCCTTCCGGCGCATCGACCGGCAGCAGGGAGGCGATTGAACTGCGCGATGGTGACGCCAGGCGCTTCGGCGGCAAGGGCGTGCTGAAAGCGGTGGAACACATCAATACCGAGATTTGCGAGGCCATCATCGGGGTCGATGCCACCGAGCAGAGCTTTGTTGACCGGACGCTGATCGATCTCGATGGCACCGAGAACAAATCCCGGCTGGGGGCAAACGCCATCCTTGCGGTATCGATGGCGGTAGCGAAAGCCGCAGCCGAGGAGTCGGGGCTGCCGCTGCACCGCTACCTGGGCGGCGCCGGCGCCATGGCCATGCCGGTGCCGATGATGAACGTCATCAACGGCGGAGCGCATGCCGACAACAGTCTCGACCTGCAGGAGTTCATGATCATCCCGGTCGGGGTGTCATCGTTCCGTGAGGCATTGCGCTGCGGTGCCGAAGTCTTTCATGCGCTTAAAAAACTGCTCGGCGACCGTGGCCTCGCGACCGCTGTGGGAGACGAAGGCGGCTTCGCACCGCGGCTGCCCAAGCATGAGACGGCGATCAAGGTCATCCTCGAGGCGATCGAGGCCGCCGGCTACCGTCCCGGAGAGGATGTGGCGCTCGGGCTGGATTGCGCGAGTTCGGAGTTTTACGAGGACGGGGAATACACGCTCGCTTCCGAAGGGCTGTCGCTGAAGGCTTCGGAGTTCGTCGACTATCTCGCGGCCTGGGTCGACAAATACCCGATCGTCAGCATAGAAGACGGCATGGCGGAGAACGACTGGGACGGCTGGAAGCTGCTGACCGACCGTCTCGGCAGGAAAATACAATTGGTCGGTGACGATATATTCGTGACCAATACCCGCATCCTCAAGCAGGGCATAGAAAAGGGGGTGGCGAACTCGATCCTGATCAAGGTCAACCAGATCGGCACGCTGACCGAGACCTTTGCCGCGATCGAGATGGCAAAACGCGCCCGCTACACTGCGGTCATTTCGCACCGCTCGGGCGAGACCGAGGACACCACCATTGCCGACATCGCGGTCGCGACCAATGCGCTGCAGATCAAGACCGGCTCGCTGTCGCGCTCCGACCGTCTGGCCAAATACAACCAGCTGCTGCGTATCGAAGAGGACCTGGGCGACACCGCCAGCTATCCCGGGCGCAGCGCGTTCTATCAACTACGGTGAGGGGTGAAGCGTCTGAAGTCTAAGGTTTGAAGTTTCAAGTTGAAGAAGCCGTCACGAGGGAGGCGGGATAACAAACTTTAGACCTTAGACCTTGAACCTCAAACTTTAAACCGGTTCCCTCACGCAATGAGATTGCTCGCCCTCGCGCTCGCCACCCTGATCGCGCTCATCCAGTATCCATTGTGGCTGGGCAAGGGCAGCTGGTTGCGGGTATGGGAAGTCGACCGGCAGATCAGGGCGCAGCGTGAGATCAATCAGAAACTGCAGGCGCGCAATGCCGCGCTCGACGCCGAGGTCAACGATCTCAAGCAGGGTTTTGAGGCCATCGAGGAACGCGCGCGTAGCGAGCTCGGAATGGTCAAGCAGGACGAAATTTTTTTCCAAATTCTCGATCCCACCGTAGACGCTTCAGCACCTAAGGCGACCGCGCAGCGCTAGCAGCCCGCCGTCCTCGTTTCGATTGGAAACTGGCGCGTTTCCATGTGAAACCCGCTTTCTTTGCGTATCGACGGAGCTATAAATTTTTCGTTTATTTTCAAAGTGATATATCTCGGCACGCGCCTTGCTCCGATAATAAAGTCAGCCAGCACAAAAGACTCGGCAGAACACGACCAACCAAGGAGGGCGATGTCATGTCTGAGAACACGAAGGTTAGCACCACACCGTTTACGCGAAAGAAAAAAAGTCTGTTGCCGGGGGAGGCCGATGCACAACCGCAATCGCAGGATCGGCGCCGGTTCCTGGGCCGGGGTATGGCGATGGCGGGCACTGCGCTTGCCTCTGGGGCGGCCAGCGTCACCATCGCGGGCGCCGTGCCGCTGCCGGTTCCTGAGTCCAACCAGGGCATGGGCAAGCCGATCCCGCCGACCGAGTACGGGATGCCATCGAAGTTCGAAAAGCATGTTGTGCGTCGGCGCACCGACGTGTTCGTCAACCGGCAGAACTGGTCGGACTGGAGCATGACGCCGCTGCAGTACCAGCCCGGCATCATCACGCCGAACGGGCTCATTTTCGAGCGCCATCACGGCGGCACGCCCGACATCGATCCGGCCAAACATCGTCTGGTGATCCACGGCATGGTCAAGCAGCCGCTGGAGTTCACCATGGACGATCTGGCGCGCTATCCCTCGGTGTCGCGTTTTTATTTTCACGAATGCTCGGGCAACGGCCTTACGGACTGGCTTAAACCGGCATCGAAGACCGTGCAGCAAACGCATGGCCTGCTGTCGGGCGTCCTGTGGACGGGCGTGCTGGCCTCGACGCTGCTCGAAGAGGCGGGCTTCGATCCGCGCGGCAAATGGGTACTGTTCGAAGGGGCGGACGGATCGGCGCACACGCGCTCGATCCCGATGGAGAAGGTGCTGGACGACGCCCTCATCGTGTATGCGATGAACGGCGAGCGCCTGCGTCCGGAAAACGGCTACCCCGTGCGTCTGGTGCTGCCGGGGTGGGAGGGCAATACCAGCGTCAAGTGGCTGCGGCGCATCAAGGTGGGCGATAAGCCGTGGTATTTCCGCAGCGAGACTGCGCGCTACACCGATCCGATGCCAGAAGGCAAGTGGCGGCAGTTCAGCATGGTGATGGAATGCAAGTCCGTTATTACCTCGCCGTCGGGGGGGCAGCAGCTCAAAGGCCCCGGTTTCTACGAAGTCACCGGCTTCGCGTGGTCGGGCGCAGGCAAGATCCGCGCGGTCGACGTGTCATTTGACGGCGGCAAGAACTGGCGCGAGGCGACGGTCGAGGAGCCGATCATGGACAAGTGTCTCACGCGCTTCAAGATCGGCTGGAACTGGAACGGCGGCCCGGCGGTACTCATGAGCCGCGCGGTCGACAGCACGGGCTACGTGCAACCGAGCGTACAGGAGATCCAGAAAGTACGCGCCATCACGGGCTTCGTGCAACATCACAATGCCATCCAGCCGTGGATAGTCAACGCGCAAGGGGAGGTGACCAATGGTATCGGCCAAGCTTAAGCTGCTGGCAGCATCGACGGCCGCCGCGTTCGCGATTGCGGGCTGCACGAGCATGGGCGGTGGTATGCCCGCAAAAACCGAAACAGGCATTCCGCTGGGCAGCACGGGTCCCCATCCGGTGCAGCCGGTGCCCGACAAACCCCGTTTCGGGCAACCCATCAGTGAGAGCGATCTGGCCGCATGGAACATCGACATCCGCACGCCGGATGGCGCGGGTCTGCCGCCCGGGCGCGGCACGGTCGCCGAAGGCAAGAAGATCTACGAGTCCAAGTGCATTGCCTGTCACGGGCCCGATGCCAAGGGCGGCCCCATGTACGGCGCAATGGTGGGCGGCATTGGTTCGTTCAAGACCAGCACCCGCGTGCTGACGCCGGGGAGCATGTACCCTTACGCGCCGATTCTCTTCGACTACATCCGCCGCGCGATGCCGATGGACCGGCCGCAGTCGCTCACTGCGGATGAGGTCTACGCGGTTTCTGCGTATACCCTCAATCTGAACGGCCTCGTTCCTGCCAACGCGGTGATGGACCGGAATGCGCTGCCGAAAGTGCAGATGCCGAACCGTGACGGCTTTATAGTCGACGACCGTCCCGACGTGAGGGCGGTGCGCTGCATGACGGCTTGCAACTGACGTGTTCGCTCGGATAGTCTCTCGGGAAACAAGATGTAAACGGGCCCGCCAAGGCCCGTTTTTTTGCGCGGCTGCTGGATTCTTGCAAGATTGCGCATTGACGTTTCCGCCGCAACGCCACCGGCGCTCGGCGACATGACTGACGGCAATGCGCCTTCAATTCCCTTCGCGCGTTACACCCTCGTGCCAAGTGCAATCGTGACAGAACTCAAGACCGGGGCAGAGGCCTTGCCGGCGCGCAAGACAGTTGTGCGCAGGATCGTTGTGTCCCAGATCGTGCGCCAATGAAGCGTAGTCGTAGTATGGCACCACGGGAGTGGCCCAGCCCAGAAAGCGATCAAAAGGTTTCATTTCCTCTCCTTGCCCTTGCGGTCAGCAAAAATTATCCGACAGGCGCGAGAAAATTACATTGATGTAGATCAAACTTGGACGTGCGCCGCAACTGACAGGCCGTAGGCTGCGGCACGATCGGTCGCGGCCGCGCGCCACGGGCAGTCCTTTGCACGATAGAGGTCCCAGGTTGTTGCTCCAACGCTTCGTGCTTATTCGTTTCGTCGGGAACGCTTGTGTTTCGTTTCGTACCCCCCTCGTCCGATCCAGCGCAAGTGCTTCTCGTTCATTATTCCTCGCAATCGATACCGCAGCTTCGGAATTGATTCGCGGAGCCCCCGCAGTTTGATTTAGATCAAATGTTGGTCATATTTCTGGACGAATGGTCCACCAATGGCATGTTGTATGCGTATATCTGCGCAGGCGATCTGCCGCGAGCCCGCACTGGTGCGCGGGTTTCGTTTCGCTCGAATCTTAAATCTGGAAGGAGGACCTGTCATGTCGAGAAACACCGCGCAGTGGTTGACCAAACCCAAGCTGCCGCCCACGCACTACGCCGATCCGGCGATCTATTCCGATCCCGACCTCTTCGAGGAAGAAAAGGAAAAAATCTTCAAGAAGGTCTGGCATCTCGCGATCCATCAAAGTGAGGTGCCCAACCGCGGCGATTTTCGCGCCTATCGGCACCCAGGAGGCACACGGCTTGTGATCGTCCGTGGCGACGACATGAAGGTCCGCACCTTCTACAACATCTGTCCGCACCGCGGCAATCTGATCGTCTATGAACCCACCGGCAACGCGAAGAAGTTCACCTGCATTTTTCACCAGTGGGCCTTCAACGCGCGCGGCGATTGCATCGATATTCCACGCGGCAAAGCCGGTTATCAAGAGCGGCTGTGCAAGGACGACGTGAGCTTGAAGGAGGTGCGCACCGAAGTCGCCTACGGTGGGTTCGTGTGGGTCAACCTCGACGACAACGCGCCAGACCTCAAATCGGAAATCGGCTCGGTGCTCGATTACATGCTGCCTGAGCTCGAGGCGGAACCGCTCGAGACGTTCTGGTATTACCAAGCTACGCTCAAAACCAATTTCAAGCTGATTCACGACACCAATAGCGAGTTCTATCACGATTACCTGCACGTTTATAACCGAGTGACCGGAATGCTCGACCCGAACTCGGG
>JAIESJ010000306.1 GCA_019746155.1 Burkholderiales bacterium | reverse complement strand
GGTCGGCGCGGTGATTTCCGGCAGGAGGCTGCCGACGTGCACTTTCATGCCGGCGTGGCGCAGAATGGTGGCGAGCGTGGCGACGTTGTGCAGATAAAACTGATTACGCGTATGATTTTCCGGGATCAACAGCACGCCGCGTGCATCAGGGCATACTTTCTCGATGGCGGCCATCGCCGCCTGCACGCACAGCGGATGAAAATCGGGGTTGAGATTGTTGAAGCCGCCGGGGAACAGGTTGGTGTCGACCGGGGCGAGCTTGAAGCCGCTGTTGCGCAGATCCACCGACGCATAGAACGGCGCCGCCATCTCCTGCCATCTGCCGCGCAGCCAGTGTTCGATGGCCGGCATGGCTTTCAGCAATTCGCGCTCCAGGTCGAGCAGCGGGCCGGTCAGAGCGGTAGTCAGGCGTGGAACGGTCATGGTTTCCTCGTAAGGCCGACATTGTAGCCGATGGCGGCGGCCGCTGCCGGACGCGACGCGGGACATCGCGGTTTCTTCCACGAATCAATCCCTTCACGCCAGAATTCAGTCCCGGAATATACGCCGGGTCAACCCGCGTTTCCATGGTTTCAGCCCGGCGCATGGTATCCACGCGCGCACCGCATTTTTCTGCGAGCCGAATAAAAAACGGGCGCCGGGGTTGAACCCGCGGCGCCAAAAAAACGGGCGCCCGGGTTAAACGAGCGGCGCCAAAAAAAACGGGCGCCGCAAGGGCGCCCGTTCAAGCCGTGCTTTTTCTCCGGGAACTACATGTGGTAGGCAGTCTCGCCGTGGGAATTCACGTCGAGGCCTTCGCGCTCTTCTTCCTCGCTGACGCGCAGGCCCACCAGCAGATCCGCGATCTTGTAGGCAACGAACGCCACGATGCCGGACCAGATGATCGTGACACCCACCGCCTGGGCCTGTATCCACACCTGATCGATGATCGGGTTGGATCCGACTTTGCCGGTCACCCAGTCGGTAACGAGGCCCGGGCCGCCGAGGCTTTGCGCGTTGAAGACGCCGGTGAGGAGCGCACCCAGAATACCGCCCACGGCATGCACGCCGAACACGTCGAGCGAATCGTCCGCGCCGAGCATTTTCTTGAGGCCGTTCACCCCCCACAGGCAGACCAGTCCTGCCGCTGTGCCGATCACGAATGCGCCGGGAATGCCGACGTTGCCGGCGGCCGGCGTGATGGCGACCAGTCCGGCAACGGCGCCCGAGGCGGCGCCCAGCATCGAGGGCTTGCCTTTGAACAGCCACTCGCCAAACGTCCAGGACAGCACTGCGCAAGCTGTTGCCAGGAAGGTGTTGATGAACGCCAGCGCTGCGGAGTTGTTCGCTTCGAGCGCGGAGCCGGCGTTGAAACCGAACCAGCCCATCCACAGCAAAGAGGCGCCGATCATGGTCATGGTCAGGTTATGCGGCGACATTGCTTCCTTGCCGTAGCCAATGCGCTTGCCGATAACGTAGGCGCCGACCAGGCCCGCGATACCGGCGTTGATGTGCACCACCGTGCCGCCGGCAAAGTCGAGTGCGCCCCACTGCCACAGCAGGCCGGCCTTGGCATTCAATCCGTCGACCAGCTTCGGATCCGTATAAGCGTCCGGGCCCGGCCAGAACCAGACCATGTGCGCAATCGGCGCGTAGGCAAAGGTGAACCACAGCACCATGAAGATCAGCACCGCCGAGAACTTGACGCGCTCGGCGAAGGCGCCCAGGATCAGGCAGCAGGTGATTGCAGCAAACGTGGCCTGGAAGGCGACGAAGACGAGTTCGGGAATCGGCGTGGCCTTGCTGAAAGTTCCGGCCATGGCGAATTCGCCCTTCATGGCATCGAACGTGCCGTTGAGGAACAGCCGGTCGAACCCGCCGAAGAAAGCGTTGCCCTCGGTAAACGCGAGGCTGTAGCCGTAGATGCACCAGAGCACCGCTATCAGAGAGAACGTGACAAACACCTGCATCAGCACCGAGAGCATGTTCTTCGATCGCACCATGCCGCCGTAGAACAGCGCCAGCGCCGGCACGCTCATCATCAGCACCAGCGCGGTCGAGGTCAGCATCCATGCCACATCGCCTTTATTCGGCGTGGGCGCCGGTGCTGCGGCAGCAACAGCGGCGGCGGGGGCCGGCGCAGCGGCTGGCGCCATCGCCGGTGCTGACGGAGCAGCGGTCGCCGGTTTCTCGGCGGGCTTGTCCTGTGCGTGTGCCGCAAAGCCCGCGAGGCTCAGCGCACCGAACAGCGCAACAATGGTCAGTAATTTTTTCATGCCGTTCTCCCTATAGCGCTTCAGCGCCGGTTTCACCGGTGCGAATACGGATTACCTGCTCGAGCTCGAAGACGAAAATCTTGCCGTCGCCGATCTTGCCGGTGTTGGCTGACTTCTCGATCGCTTCGATCACCTGTTCGAGCATTTCGCTCTTGATCGCGGCTTCGACTTTGACTTTGGGCAGGAAGTCCACCACGTATTCCGCGCCGCGGTAGAGTTCGGTATGCCCTTTCTGCCGTCCGAAGCCCTTGACTTCGGTGACGGTGATGCCTGTCACGCCGATCGCGGACAGCGCTTCACGTACCTCGTCAAGCTTGAACGGCTTGATGATTGCTGTGACAAGTTTCATGTGGGTTCCTTTTTACTGGATCGTACGATTCGGGTCGCGCTCCGTATGGTCAGAACTTGTAAATCGCCTGCACGCCGAAAGAGTTCTGATTGTTGCTGGCGGTCGTTCCGTTGGAATTGACGAACGCCGGTACGTTCGACCGGTCGCCGCGGATTTCGGCGCGCAACTCGAGGTTCTTCACGGGGGTGAAGCCCACGGTCAGGGTGGCCTCTTTCCACTTCTGGACCAGGCCGGTGCGATAGCCGTCGCGGTCGTCAAAGTACTCGCCGCGCAGCGACACACGCCAGCGCTCGTCGATCTGGTAGTTCACATAGCCCGCCCAACCTTCCCACTTGGCTTTGCTGGCGCCGTTCGCCGCGACGGTAGCGGCGTTATCCTGCGTGCCGTAGTCATAGTTCAAAATGAACGTGAGCTTCTCGGTTGCGTTGAATGTCCCGACCAGGTCGATCAGGTTACGCGTTCCCTCCGCACCCGTTCCCACCAGACCGCCAACGCGTTCCTTGCCGCTATGAACGCCGGTATTGAGTGTGAAAGTCTTGATGGGCGCGAACGTCACGACAAATTCAAGGGTTTTTGCCGAGTTGGTGTCCTTCAGCGCATCCCAACCGTTGTTAATGCCTCCCATAAAGGTCAGGCTGTCCGAGAACGCGTAGCTCACCCGCGCACCGGTGTGGGTAAACGGGATCGCGTAACCGAACAGGATCGAACGCGAGTAATTGCTGTTGGCCGTGCTGTTGATCACCTCCGCCCCGGCCGAGGTTACGAATTTGCCACCGGTGATCGTAACCGGGCCGGTCGCGTATTGCGCAAACGCCTGAGTGATGTCCCAGCGATCCGTCTTGCAGCCGCCGGTCGTGGCCTGGCCGGTAGCCAGGTTACAGCCAGTGCCATTGCTGGGGTTGGTGTCATACGCGGCGATGACATCGGCATCCTTGCCGAGAGTCACGTTGAGCACCCCGCCAAAACCCTCCTTGGGCTGCTTGGCGAGGGTGAAAGCGAGCTGGTGCAGATTCAGCGCATTGCGGTTAAAGTCGAAAACCCGGTTCGGCCCGCCGATGGTCACCGCTGGTCCGCCGGGTGTCGTATTAAAGGCGCCGCGGCCGGACAAACGGGTATAACCGACATCGGCGTATCCTGTCAGATCAAAACCCCCGATCGACAGCGGCGCGTCTTCAGCGGGCTTGTCCGCAGCGGGTGCCTGGGCCAATCCGGCAATCGGCAGCCACAGCGCTGCCACCACCGCCCCGGCCATTACGGTTTTTTTGAACATGATTTCCCCTTTCTTTGTTAACAAATCAAATGTGCAATATTGCGCAACCAAGATGAGCATGGATCGTGCCAGAAGAAATATTTATTAAAATCATGATGTTATATTGATATAGCCATGCCGCCGCTATATCTGACGCACTGTTTTAGGGCGTTCCATAAAATGGCCGCACCACCAGCGTGCGTGGTGGCCGGGCAGGGGAAGTTTGCTACACTTTTCATCCTATGCGGAGCCGGAGCGACAATGAACCAGAAGCTGCTCGATGAAATCAACGAAAAAATCAGATCGGTCATGGCGCAAAGCCCGGCCGCGGACCTCGAAAAGAACCTGCGCGCGATGCTGACCGCAATGTTTGCCCGCCTCGATCTCGTAACGCGCGAGGAATTCGACGTGCAGCGCCAGGTGCTCGCCCGCACCCGCGAAAAGCTTAATCAGCTCGAAGCCAAGCTCGCTGAATTGGAGCAAGGGATGAAGGATAAAAGATGAAGGCGGAATGAATTACCGCGGAACAAGCCTTTACCTTTATCATCCTTCATCCTTCGGTTTGACTGTCGCCGGTTTCGGGGAATCGGACGTTAAGTCCCTGATCCCCGAAAACTTGCTCACGACCATGTCTCTCGCCGTTCTCCATAGCCGTGCCCTGGCGGGCATGGATGCCCCGCCGGTCACGGTGGAAGCGCATCTTGCCAACGGACTGCCGAGCTTCACCATCGTCGGGTTGCCCGAGGCTGAAGTGAAAGAAGCCAAGGACCGCGTGCGCGCGGCGCTGCAGAACGCGCGTTTCGAATTTCCCGCGCGCCGCATCACGGTCAATCTGGCGCCGGCCGATCTGCCCAAGGAGTCCGGGCGCTTCGATCTGCCGATCGCGCTCGGCATTCTTGCCGCCTCCGGGCAGATTCCGGCGGACAAGCTCGGTGAATATGAATTTGCCGGCGAACTGGCGCTGACCGGCGAGCTGCGGCCGGTGCGTGGCGCGCTGGCAATGACGCTGGGCGCTTCCCGCGATCGCCGCGGTTTCATTTTGCCGCAGCCCAACGCCGCCGAGGCGGCGCTGGTCGAGGATGCAATCGTCTATCCGGCGCGCTCGCTGCTGCAAGTGTGCGCCCACCTCGCCGGGCGCGACAGTCTGGCGCGGCACACCGACAAGCCGATAGCGGCCGTCGACGCACATCCGGACATGCTCGACGTCAAAGGCCAGGCGCATGCCAAGCGCGCGCTCGAAATCGCCGCGGCCGGCGGCCACAGCGTGATCATGGTCGGCCCGCCCGGCACCGGAAAAACGATGCTGGCTTCGCGCCTGCCCGGCATTCTGCCGCCGATGACGCAGGCGGAAGCGCTCGCTTCCGCCGCCATTCAATCGGTGGGCAGCGCGGGTTTCGATGTCGCCCACTGGAAAAAGCGGCCCTACCGCGCGCCGCACCATACTGCTTCCGCAGTGGCATTGGTCGGCGGCGGCAGCAACCCGCGGCCCGGCGAAATCTCCATGGCGATGCACGGCGTGCTGTTTCTCGACGAGCTGCCGGAATTCGATCGCAAGGTGCTCGAAGTGCTGCGCGAGCCGCTCGAGTCCGGGCGCATCAGCGTCTCGCGCGCCGCGCGCCAGGCGGAGTTCCCGGCGCAGTTCCAGCTGGTCGCCGCGATGAATCCCTGCCCGTGCGGATTCCTGGGCCACTATTCCGGCAGGTGTCACTGCACGCCCGACCAGGTGCTGCGCTACCGCAGAAAAATCTCCGGGCCGCTGCTCGACCGCATCGACATCCAGATCGAAGTGCCGGCAGTGCCGCAGGAAGATCTCACGCGCGGGGCCGAGGGCGAGTCTTCAGCGACAATTCGTGAGCGCGTAATGCTTGCGTTCGAACGCCAGCTCGAACGCCAGGGCAAGCCCAATGCGCGGCTCGCCGCGCGCGAGATCGACCGGTATTGCGCGCCCGATGAAAAAGGCGCGACGCTGTTGAAACAGGCGATCGGCAAGCTCGGGCTTTCGGCCCGTGGCTACCATCGCATTCTGAAAGTGGCGCGGACGATCGCCGATCTTGTCGCCATGGAAACCATCAAAAGCGCACATGTCGCAGAGGCCATCCAGTATCGCCGCTTTGATCGCGGCTGATACACTGCCGTAAAAGGCAGCCTGATTTGCATTCCAAACCGATATCAGCGCCGCTGCTCGCGGCCATACTCGCCGGTCTCGCGATGCTGGGGCCGTTCTCGATCGACACTTACCTGCCGTCATTTCCGGCGATCGCGCGCGAATTCGGCGTCACGACGCTCGAACTGCAACAGACGCTTTCCGTCTATCTCATTTCATTCGCCGTGATGACGCTGTTTCACGGCACGCTCTCCGATTCGTTCGGCAGGCGGCCGGTGATTCTCACCGGCCTGGTGGTGTTTTCCCTGGCCTCGATCGGCTGTGCGCTCGCGCAAAGTTTTGGCCAGCTGCTGCTGTTCCGCGGCGCGCAGGGATTGTCGGCGGGGGTGGGCATGGTGGTGGGCCGCGCCATCATTCGCGACAGCTTCGAGGGGCATGCGGCGCAGCGGCTGATGTCGATGGTGACCATGATATTCGGTCTGGCGCCGGCGATCGCCCCGGTGATCGGCGGCTGGCTGCAGGGCGGGTTCGGCTGGCGTTCGGTATTCGTGTTTCTGGCGTTGTTCGGCGCGGCTCTCTTCGCCGTTTGCCAGTGGCGCCTGCCGGAAACGCTGCCGCCGCCGGCGCGCCAGCCGTTTGCGCCGCTGCCGCTCGCCAGCAACTATCTCAAGCTCGCCCGGAATCTGCGTCTGCTGCTGCTGTCGTCGGCCGTCGCGCTCAATTTCTGCGGCTTCTTTCTCTACATCGTCTCGGCGCCGGCCGTCATCTACAATCTGCTCGGCCTCAACGAAAACCAGTTTGCGTGGCTGTTCGTGCCCGGCATTTCAGGGGTGATGCTGGGCGCGTTTTTGTCGGGCAGGCTGGCAGGCAGGGTTTCGCCGCAGCGCACCGTGAAAATCGGTTACATCATCATGTTTGCCGCCGCTGTCTTCAACCTTTCATACAGCGGATTCTTCGAGCCGGCGCTGCCGTGGACGGTGCTGCCGGTGATGTGCTATACCATCGGCATGTCTCTCGCGATGCCCAGCGTGACCCTGATCGCGCTCGATGTGTTCCCGCGCAATCGCGGGCTCGCCTCATCGCTGCTGGGCTTCGAGCACAGTTTCATGACCGCCATTGTCGCGGGCATCGTATCGCCGCTGCTGTCGCATGCGGATATCACGCTGGCGCTCGGCATGCTGGCGCTGTTGTTGAGCGGCTGGTCGTCGTGGATGATATACCTGCATATTGAATCGAAGGCGTCCTCAGATGCATGAGCTTGAAAGCTGGGCCGAGGAAAAACGCTCCGCCTATCTTTATCGTGTCGTTGCCGAAGCCGAAGCCGGCACGCCGCGCCAGGCGCTGTTCACCGAGCTCGCGCAGTCGGCGGAAAGGCAGGCTGCGATCTGGGAACGTCATGCTCGCGACGCCGGGCAATCCGTCCCCGGACGCTTCGTTCCGGACATGCGTACGCGCGTGGTCGCTTATCTGGTGCGCCGGCTGGGGCCGCGCCCGCTGCGCGGGGTGCTTGCTGCGATCAAGGTGCGCGGCATGTCGCTGTATGGCGGCATCGCGTCCGGTCATGCGATGCCCCGGTCGATGGATGAGGTCGGACGCCGGCATCGCAGCGTGGGCAGCGGCGGCAACCTGCGCGCTGCCGTCTTTGGCGTCAACGACGGCCTGATCTCGAACGCCAGCCTGATCATGGGCATCGCCGGCGCGGCTTCCGACAATGCACTGATCCTGCTTTCCGGCGCGGCCGGACTGATCGCCGGGGCATTCTCGATGGCGGCGGGCGAGTACGTCTCGGTGCGTTCGCAGCGCGAGATGTACGAATACCAGATTGGTCTGGAAAAAGAAGAGTTGGAGCGCTATCCGGAGGAAGAGGCCGAAGAGCTGCGCCTGATATACGAAGCGCGCGGGCTGCCGCGCGAAGAGGCCGCACAACTGGCGAACAGCCTGATTGCCGATCCCGAAAGAGCGCTGGATACGCTGGCGCGCGAAGAACTGGGCCTCAATGCTGAAGACCTGGGGTCGCCATGGGGCGCGGCGCTGTTCTCGTTTTTCTCGTTCGCGGTGGGCGCCTTGATTCCGCTGCTGCCGTTTATTTTTGCGAGCGGAACGGCCAGCCTCATTGTCGCCATTGCACTGACCGGTGTCGCGTTGTTTGTGGTGGGTGCGGTACTGTCTCTATTTACGGGACGCGGTGCGGTTTTCAGCGGCGCCCGCATGCTCGCGATCGGGGCCGCCGCAGGAACCTTCACTTATCTGATCGGCAAGTTTCTGGGCGTGACCCTGGCTAGCCCTTGAGCGGCAGAATTTCGGGCAGCGTGGCGAAGCTCACGCGCCGCACCGTTGCCAGGAAATCCCTGATGTACGGAAGTTGTGCGGTGGCTGAAGTGGTCGCCGCGTAAAGCCTGCTCCATAACCCGCCTTTCCCGATGCGCTTGGCGATGACGTAGCCGCGCTCGATGTAGTGATGCACGGCCCAGCCCGGCAGCGCGGCCAGCCCGCGGCGGCTTGCCACCAGTTGCAGGATGGCGACTGTCAGCTCCACGGTGCGCCGCTCGGGATGTATGCCCGCCGGTTCCAGGCGCTGGCGGATCACGTCAATCATGTGTTCCGGTACCGGATAGGTAATCAGCGTGTTTTTGGCGAAATCCGCCGGTTCCAGCCACGTCTTGCCGGAGAGCGGGTGGTTCTTCGCGAGCAGCGCAAAAATCTCGAAGCGGAACAGCGGATGGTAAGCGATGCCCTTGCGCGCCGCCGGCTCCGACACGATCACGAAGTCCGCACGGTTTTCCTCCAGCAATCCCACCGGGTCTGGATGAAAGCCGGATACCAGGTCCAGTTCCACTTCCGGCCATTTTTCACGGAAAGCATCCATCGACGGCATCAGCCAGTCGAAGCAGGTGTGGCATTCCACCGCAATACGCAGCGTGCCCGATTCGCCGCCGACGATGCGCGCGATGTCGCTGTCCGCAATCGAGATCGAGTCCATGACGTCGCGCGCCAGCCGGAGCAGGCGATGGCCGGCGGCGGACAGGCGCAACGGGTTGCTTTTGCGCTCGAACAGCATGGTGCCGTAATGGTCTTCGAGCACCTTGAGCTGGTGCGACAGCGCCGATTGCGTCAGATGCACGCGCTTGGCGGCGACCGAGATATTGCCGGCGTCGGCAAGCGCAATGAGGGTGCGCAGATGTCTGAGTTCCAGCATGGGGACTATTCCGCAAAGCGTGGTTCATTATGAACACGATTCATAATCACGTCAAAAAATATGAGCTTGATTTATGTAATGGCGTGTCCCATCATTAGAAGCTTCTAAATTTTGAGCGTAAAAACATGACCTTGATTCACAATCTCGGGTTTCCCCGTATCGGCCCGCGCCGCGAGTTAAAGCACGCACTCGAAGCCTTCTGGAAAGGCGAGATCGATGAAAACGCGTTGCGCGCGGCAGGCAGCGAGCTGCGCCGGCAAAACTGGCGGACGCAATGCGATGCCGGTGTCGATCTCGTCCCGGCTGGCGATTTCGCGTGGTACGATCATGTGCTGACCACGAGCGTGATGCTGGGCAACGTGCCTAAACGCTTCGGCGCCGGCCGCGCCGATCTGCAGACCTATTTCGCCATGGCGCGCGGCGCGCAAGGCGTTGCGGCAGTGGAGATGACCAAGTGGTTCGACACCAACTATCACTACCTTGTCCCCGAGTTCGATTCACGCACGCGCTTCCGGCTGGACGCTTCCTGGCTTGTCGACGAAGTGCGGGAAGCGCAGGCGCTGGGCCTGCGCGTCAAGCCGGTGGTGCTCGGGCCGCTGACTTATCTCTGGCTCGGCAAGGAAAAGGAGCCGGGATGCGATCGCTTGTCGCTGCTGCCGCAGCTATTGCCGGTCTATCGTGAACTGCTCGGCGAGCTCAAGCGGCTTGGCGTTGAATGGGTGCAGCTCGACGAGCCGGCGCTTACGCTTGACTTGCCGCCGGCATGGTTACAGCAGCTCGAAGTCGTATTCGGGGCGCTGGCAGGCGGGGGGCCGAAACTGCTGCTCGCGACTTATTTTGCCGGTGTTGGACATCTCGCGCCCCGGCTCACGGCGCTGCCGGTCGCCGGCCTGCACCTGGATCTGACGCGGGATAATACGCAACTACCTGTTTTTATTGATAATTTTCCAAAAGACCGCGTGTTGTCCCTGGGCGTGATCGATGGGCGTAACGTCTGGCGTTGCGACCTCGCGCACGCGCTTGATCTGCTGGAACCGGTTCACGCGCAGCTCGGGGAGCGGTTGTGGCTGGCACCGAGTTGCTCGCTGCTGCACTGTCCGCTTGGCCTCGCGCCTGAATCCGGACTCGATCACGAGATTAAAAGCTGGCTCGCGTTCGCGCGTGAAAAACTCGATGAACTGGCATGGCTCAAGCGCGGCCTGACCGAAGGTCGCGATGCCGTCGCCTACGAAATCGCGGTTTCGAACGGCGTGCGCTCGAGCCGTGCGTTGTCGCAGCGCATCCACAATACCGCGATCACGGCGCAGATTGCCGCGTTGCCTGCCGACGCCGGGCAGCGCAAATCCCCCTTCACGCAGCGGCAACGCGTGCAGCAGCGGCGTTTGCGCCTGCCCCTGTTTCCGACGACGACTATCGGTTCGTTCCCGCAAACCGCCGACATCCGCCGCGCGCGGCGCGATTTCAGGAGCGGCACGATAGACGAAGCCGAATACAAGGAACGCATTCGTTCGCAAATCCGGCTGGCGATACAGAAGCAGGAGGCGCTGGGCCTCGATGTGCTGGTGCACGGCGAAGCCGAGCGCAACGACATGGTGGAATATTTCGGCGAGCAGCTTGAAGGGTTCGCGTTCACGGCCCACGGCTGGGTGCAGAGCTACGGCTCCCGTTGCGTGAAGCCGCCGATCCTCTACGGCGATGTGTCGCGGCCGCGGCCGATGACCGTCGAATGGGCGGTTTATGCCCAGAGCCTGACCACAAAGCCGGTGAAGGGCATGCTGACCGGGCCGGTGACCATCCTGCAGTGGTCCTTCGTGCGCGATGATCAGCCGCGTGCCACGACCGCGCTGCAGATCGCGCTTGCGATCAGCGCCGAAGTGCTGGACCTCGAGCGCGCCGGCATCGGCATCATCCAGATCGACGAGCCGGCCTTGCGCGAGGGCCTGCCGCTGCGTCAGTCGGAACGTCCCGGCTATCTCGAGTGGGCGACGCGCGCATTCCGTATCGCATCAAATGGCGTGCGTGACGAGACGCAGATCCACACCCATATGTGCTATTCGGAATTCGCCGACATCCTGCCTGCGATCGTGAGCCTCGATGCCGACGTGATCACCATCGAGACCTCGCGCTCGGATATGGATCTGCTGGAAGCGTTCGGCGAGTTCCGCTATCCCAACGCCATCGGCCCGGGCATCTACGACATCCACTCGCCGCGCGTGCCGCAAACCGCCGAGATGATCGCGTTGCTGCAAAAGGCGCGCACCGTGATTCCGGACGAGCGGCTGTGGGTCAATCCCGACTGCGGTCTGAAGACGCGCGGCTGGGAGGAGGTTGAAGCGGCGCTTGCCAATATGGTTGCCGCAGCGCGCGAGCTGCGCTCGCGTGCTAAGCATTCCGAGCTCTAGCTCATAAACAATGCTGCTCGCAGAGCGATCAGCATTGTTCCCACGGCAGTCCTTCAAACCGCCAGCCGGTCTTCGAGTTGCGGTGATGGTTTTCGTCGAGCTCGCCCTCGAAACCGTGCAGCACGTTGTAGACCTTGGTGAAGCCCGCCTCCTCCAGCGCGTGACCGGCATCGAGTGAGCGATTGCCGCTGCGGCAGATCAGCACGATAGGCCGGTCAACGCTCGCCGCTTTTTTGACGTGCGCGACGAATTCCGGATTGACTTCCCAGTTCGGTCCGTCGTTCCACGGCACGAGGATGGCGCCCACGGGGTGGCCGACGAACAGGTACTCCATCTCGCTGCGGCAATCGATGAAGACCGTGTCGGGATTTTTCTTGAGAAACTCGTATGCTTCCTTGGGTTCGAGGTGCTTCATGGCTAATGTCTAAAGTTTAAGGTCTGAAGTCGCGTCTTGTCCGGCAGGGTCAGCATGATTTTTCCGGAGTTTAAACCTTAGACTTCCAACGGTCGGGAAAATTATTATAGGCGCAATCGTGCGCAAACCGCCAGTTGGGGGCTCTCGGGCAAGTCGCGTGCTAAAATTGTCGCCTTTTGCGTCATGGTCTTTTCTGCCCGCGCCTGAACCCATTCGCACATGAACAATCAACGCACAGCGCTGCTCGAATCGGCCCTCAGGGAGCGTATTCTGGTCCTCGACGGCGCGATGGGCACCATGATCCAGCGCTACCGGCTGGATGAGGCGGCCTATCGGGGCGAGCGTTTCCGCGGCTTCGCGCACGACGTCAAGGGCAATAACGAGCTGCTGGTGCTGACGCAGCCGCAGGTGATCCAGGAAATCCACGAGCAGTATCTGGCCGCCGGCTCGGACATCATCGAGACCAACACCTTCGGTGCCACGAAAATCGCGCAGGCCGACTACCACATGGAGCACCTCGTCCACGAGATGAACGTGGCGGCGGCGCGTCTTGCGAAAGCCGCCTGTGCAAAGCATTCGGCCCCGGCGCGGCCGCGTTTTGCCGCCGGCGCCTTTGGCCCGACGCCCAAGACCGCGTCGATTTCTCCCGACGTCAACGATCCGGGCGCGCGCAACGTCACGTTCGACGAACTGGTGGCGGCTTATCTGGAGCAGGCGCGCGGGCTGGCCGAGGGCGGCGTGGATATTTTTTTGGTGGAGACGGTTTTCGACACGCTGAACGCCAAGGCGGCGCTGTTCGCGATCGACCAGTTCTTCGAAGAAAGCGGCATGCGCCTGCCGGTCATGATCTCCGGCACCGTGACCGATGCTTCGGGGCGCATCCTGTCGGGGCAGACGGTAGAGGCATTCTGGAACTCGGTGCGGCATATCCGGCCTATTACCATAGGCCTGAATTGCGCGCTGGGTGCGGCGCTCATGCGGCCGTATATCGAGGAGCTGTCGCAGATCTGCGATACGTACATCTGCGTCTATCCCAATGCCGGACTGCCGAATCCGATGAGCGATACCGGGTTTGACGAAACGCCGGACATCACCTCGTCGCTGCTCAAGGAGTTCGCCGAGGCGGGCTTCGTTAACGTCGCGGGCGGGTGTTGCGGCACCACGCCCGACCATATCCGCGCGATCGCGCAGGCAATGAGGTCCTTGCCGCCGCGCCAGGTCCCGCCGGCCGATCGCAAGCTGCGGCTTGCGGGCCTGGAGCCGATGAACATCGACGACACGTCGCTGTTCGTGAACGTGGGCGAGCGTACCAATGTGACGGGCTCGAAAGCTTTCGCGCGCCTGATCCTGAACGAGCAGTACGACGAGGCGCTGGCCGTTGCGCGCCAGCAGGTCGAGAACGGCGCGCAGATGATCGACGTCAACATGGACGAAGCCATGCTGGATTCGAAGGCGGCGATGAAGCGCTTCCTGAATCTCGTCGCCTCCGAGCCGGACATCTCGCGCGTGCCGATCATGATCGATTCCTCGAAGTGGGAGGTGATCGAGGCGGGGCTGAAGTGCGTGCAGGGCAAACCGGTCGTCAATTCCATCAGCATGAAGGAGGGCGAGGCCGAATTCCTGCGCCAGGCGCGGCTGTGCAAACGCTACGGCGCGGCGGTGATCGTGATGGCCTTCGACGAGCAGGGTCAGGCCGACACTTACCAGCGCAAGATCGAGATCTGCAAGCGTGCCTACGATCTGCTGACGCGCGAGGTCGGTTTCCCTCCGGAAGACATCATCTTCGACCCCAACATCTTCGCGATCGCCACCGGCATCGAGGAGCACAACAACTACGCAGCGGACTTCATCGAGGCCACGCGCTGGATCCGCCGCAACCTGCCGTACGCCAAGGTGAGCGGCGGCGTGTCGAACGTGAGCTTTTCGTTTCGCGGCAACGACCCTGCGCGCGAGGCGATCCACACGGTGTTCCTGTACCACGCGATCAAGGCCGGCATGACGATGGGCATCGTCAACGCCGGCATGATCGGCGTCTACGACGAGCTCGACCCGGAACTGCGCGAGCGCGTCGAGGACGTGGTGCTCAACCGCCGGCCCGATGCCACGGAACGCATGATCGAATTCGCCGGCACGCTCAGGGCGGGCGGCGCGAGGGAAGAGCAGAATCTCGAGTGGCGCAACGAGCCGGTCGAGAAGCGGCTTGCGCACGCGCTGGTGCAGGGCATTACGCAATGGATCGTCGAGGACACCGAGGAAGCGCGCCAGAAAATGGAGAAGCAGGGTGGGCGCCCGATCCATGTGATCGAAGGCCCGCTGATGGACGGCATGAACATCGTCGGCGATTTGTTCGGCGCGGGCAAGATGTTCCTGCCGCAGGTGGTGAAGTCGGCGCGCGTGATGAAACAGGCCGTCGCCCACCTCATTCCCTACATCGAGGCCGAGAAGGCCAGGCTCGGCGATGCCAAGCCCAAGGGCAAGATCGTGATTGCCACGGTCAAGGGCGACGTGCACGACATCGGCAAGAACATCGTGTCGGTCGTGCTCCAATGCAACAACTACGAAGTCGTCAACATGGGCGTGATGGTGCCGTGCCAGAAGATACTCGACACCGCGCGCGAAGAGAGGTGCGACATCATCGGTCTGTCGGGGCTGATCACGCCCTCGCTCGAGGAAATGGCGCACGTGGCGCGCGAGATGCAGCGCCAGGGTTTCACGCTACCTCTGCTGATCGGCGGTGCCACGACATCGCGCACGCATACCGCGGTAAAGATCGCGCCGGGATACACCAACGGCCCGACCGTATGGGTGCCGGATGCTTCGCGCAGCGTGACGGTGTGCAGCAACCTGCTTGCCGACGATGAAGAGGCGCGGCGCAAGTACCTCGACGAGGTGAACGAGGATTACGAGAAAATCCGCGTGCAACACGCGGGCAAGAAAGGACCCGAGCTGGTCCCGCTCGAAAAGGCACGCGCGAACCGCCTCAAGACCGACTGGCAATCCTGCGCGCCGCCGCCGCCCGCGTTTCTAGGGCTGCGGCAACTCAGGAACTACGATCTTGCCGAGATCGCGGAGTACATCGACTGGGGGCCGTTCTTCCAGACCTGGGATCTCGCGGGGTCGTACCCGAAGATTCTCGACGACGAGGTCGTGGGCGGCGAAGCGCGCAAGGTGCTTGCCGATGCCAGGGCCATGCTGAAGAAAATCATCGAGGGCAGGTGGCTCGCCGCCGACGCGGTATTCGGGCTGTTTCCGGCCAACAGCGTGAACGATGGCGACGACATCGAGATCTACGCCGACGAGAAGCGCGACCGCGTGCTGATGACCTGGCACAACCTGCGCCAGCAGAACGTCAAGCCGGCCGGCAACCCCAACCTGTGCCTCGGCGACTTCATCGCGCCCAAAGGCGCCGGCGTCAGGGATTACATCGGCGCGTTTGCCGTGACCGCGGGCACCGGCATCGAGAAGCGCGTGAAGGAATTCGAGGCGAAGCACGACGACTACAGCGCCATCATGCTCAAGGCGCTCGCCGACCGGCTGGCCGAGGCGTTCACCGAGCTGCTGCACAAGCGCGTGCGCCGGGAGTTCTGGGGCTACGCAAAAGACGAGCATCTCGACAACGATGCGCTGATCGCCGAGCGCTACCGCGGCATCCGCCCCGCGCCGGGCTATCCCGCATGTCCCGACCATACCGAGAAGGGGCCGCTCTTCAGGATGCTCAACGCCGAAGCCGTCGGCATCATCCTCACCGAGTCCTACGCGATGTATCCGGCTTCCTCGGTCAGCGGCTTTTACCTGGCCCATCCCGAGTCGCGCTATTTCGCGGTTGGCAAGGTCGCGAAAGACCAGGTCGAGGACTACGCGCGTCGCAAGGACATGCCGCTGGCCGAGGTCGAGCGCTGGCTGGCGCCGGTGCTCGCCTACGATCCGGACACTGCCCGACGCGTCGCCGTCGAAAACGCAGCCTAGTCGAGCGGCTCGCGCACGGCGTCGATGGTATGGGTATCCCGTTCTTTCCCGATCCGGTCATTTGCCGAGGATCAGCCGGTGCAGATGTCTGCCGAAATCGGTATTGTCCTGGTAGCCGCGGAACAGCTCCGCGCCCGGGCCGATGGCTCCGACGGGCACCGGTTGCGGGGTGTGCCCCGAAGTGCCCCAGTAATAACCGGTCTGGCGCGCGATCATACGGCCAAGCACATTCTGCGGCAGATAGCTGAAGTTGCGCTCGCGCGTCTTCTGGCCGAGGATCAACTCACGCAGGTCGGGGTCCAGCCGGAAGCCTGGGAAATGCCGGGCAAGCAACTCGTCTAGTACTTCGCCGGACGGCTTCTTGCCGAGCTTCTCCTTGACTGCGTTGAGCGACATCGTGATGCGCTCCAGCATCCGCAGCTGTGCGTCGCCGGTATAGAACCGGTTTTTGCTCGACAGCGTACTCAGGTCTTTCAGCGCATAGGTGGGTGAAAAACCGCCGGTTTCGTGATCGCCGGTGACGATCACCAGCGTTTCCGGGAAACGGCGCTGAAACTCGAGCGCGACCTTGACCGCGTCATCGAAAGCCCAGAGCGCGCGCATCAGGGAAGCCGCGTCGTTGGCGTGTCCCGCGGTATCGATGTTCTCGTTTTCAATCAGCAGGACGAACCCGTTCGGGCTGTCCTGAGAAAGCGCCTTGAGCGCAGCCGCGGCCATCTCGGCCGTCGTGGGCTCCCGGGAAGGATCGCGGTCAATCTCGAAATCCATGTCGTCGTCGGAAAACAACCCCAGCAGTTTCGGGCCGTTGGCGGCGGCGAGCTCAGCGGGATTCCTCGCCACCTGATAACCTTTGTCGCGGAATGCGGCGATGACGTCCTTGCCGTCTTTCCTCTTGCCCCCGGGAGCCCCTTCCGGCAGGAAATAATCGGCGCCTCCGCCCATCAGCACGTCCGGCTCCAGCGTGAGATATTGATCCACCAGATTCTGTGAATCGCGGCGTGAACGCGCGTGCAGGCTGAAGGCGGCGGGCGTCGCGTCGTAGACGGTTGCGGTCGTCACCAATCCGATGCGCTTGCCCCTGGACTTCGCGATTTCCATCACCGTAGGCACCGCTTTGCCATCCGGGGTCACGGCGATGGCGCCGTTGTTGACCTTGAATCCGGTCGACATCGCCGAGCCGGCCGCCGCGGAATCGGTCACGTATGCGCCGTTCGGATGAGTGCTGAGCAGTCCGAGCGCACCCTCCTTGAACACGATGTCGGTGGTGACGAATGCCTGCTGGCGCAATATCTTGCTCGAATACCTGCCGAAATCCCACTGCGTGGACGCGGCGCCGTCGGCGAACATGATGATGATGTTCCTGGGCTGCTGCGCGGCAATGGCTGCGGAAGCGCCGAGGAGCGTATTTGCTGCAAGCGCCAGCGCAATGCCGGCCAGGGCGACCGCGGGCAGCTTCCGCACTAGCGCGAACAGATTTCGTGTCAGATTCCGGTAACGCACAAGGTCTCTCCTTTATTCCATGGGCGCGATTGTGGCTCCGGGTGGATCATAAGCGAAACCGGCGCCGGCGTGCATTTGACTTAATCTCGGCGCGGCAGAACGGCGTAGTGTGTAATATCAGCGCCGAGGTCGAGCAGGCCGGCCGGGGTCTGCCGGTGCTTCCGAAGCCGGTAATCAGATTGGCGGGCACGCGCGTTATGGCCATGGTGCGGGGGAAAATCCCGCTTGCATCGGCAAGGAGTATACGCCGAACCTCAAACCTGCCGCATAGGAAATTTCAAAAAAGGCATATTAAATAATGAGTTATGTATCTGCTCTGACGCACCCTATCGTGCCGACCGCACTCATGCTGGCGGCATCCAATCTGTTCATGACTTTTGCCTGGTACGGGCACCTCAAGAATCTCAACAGCAAGCCGTGGTGGATTGCCGCCCTGGTCTCCTGGGGCATCGCGTTGTTTGAGTACCTGATCCAGGTACCCGCCAACCGCATCGGCTTTGCGACCATGGATCTGGGCCAACTCAAGATCCTGCAGGAAGTCATTACGCTCGTGGTATTCGTACCGTTCGCGATCCTTTACATGGGGCAGGAGATCAGGATGAACTATCTCTACGCCGGCCTCTGCCTGCTCGGCGCGGTATACTTCATTTTTCGCGGTTGAAAACCTGGGTCACAGAGAATACAGAGAAGAGCTAACGTCGGGCAGAAATACAAAAGCAGGGCCCGGGAAGCTTCAACTCTGGTGTGGTTGACGCTGTTGAATCCCGAGAATCTTGCCCGCTGTTTTTTGAAATTCCGACCGATTGCCCTGCATCCTTGCGTTAATATTTCTGAATTGTTTTCCTCTGTGACCTCTGTGCTCCCGGTGGCCAGGTTTTTCTAATGCACATTCACATTCTCGGCATTTGCGGCACCTTCATGGGCGGCATCGCGGCGATCGCGCGCGAGGCCGGTCATACCGTGACCGGTTGCGATGCCAACGTCTATCCTCCGATGAGCACCCAGCTCGCTGCGCAGGGGATAGAACTCATCGAAGGGTATGCTGCCGAGCAGGTCAGGCTCAATCCCGATGTGTTCGTGATCGGCAATGTGGTGACGCGCGGCAACGCGCTTATGGAAGAGATTCTGAACCGCGGGCTTCCGTATATCTCCGGGCCGCAGTGGCTGGCCGAGAACGTTCTGCGCGGAAAATGGGTGCTGGCCGTCGCCGGCACGCACGGCAAGACCACCACGGCTTCGATGCTGGCGTGGATACTCGACTACGCGGGGCTGCGCCCCGGCTTCCTGATCGGCGGCGTGCCGGAGAATTTCGGTGTTTCAGCACGGCTCGGCGTGCCCGCCCCCTCCCCAACCCTTCCCCTGCAAGGGGGAGGGAAAGAAAGTCCCTTCTCCCCACAGGGGGGAAGGCCGGGATGGGGGGGCGAATCATCGCCATTCTTCGTCATTGAAGCCGACGAGTACGACACCGCGTTCTTCGACAAGCGCTCCAAGTTCGTGCACTACCGGCCGCGCACCACTGTCCTCAACAACCTCGAATTCGATCACGCCGACATTTTTCCTGACCTCGCCGCGATCGAGACCCAGTTCCATCATCTGCTGCGCACCATCCCGGCCAACGGCCTGATCGTCACCAACGGCGTCGACCCGAACCTCGAGCGCGTGCTCGCGCGCGGCTGCTGGACGCCGGTCGAGCGTTTTGCCGTGGCTTCCGGCTGGCAGGCCGGAGCGCAGGATGCTTCCGGCGCTTTCGACATTCTGCGGCAAGGCGAACGCCAGGGCCGTCTCCAATGGGATCTGCTGGGCGTGCACAATCAGCTGAATGCGCTGGCTGCCGTTGCCGCCGCGCGCCACGGCGGCGTGCCGCCGGCGATTGCGATCGAGGCGCTGGCGCAGTTCAGAAACGTCAAACGCCGCATGGAAATAAAGGGCGTGGTCAACGGCATCACGGTCTACGACGATTTTGCCCATCACCCGACCGCGATTGCGACCACGCTCGCCGGGTTGCGCGCCAAAGTGGATGGCGCGAGGCGTCCGCGCGCCGAAACCGCGCAAGGGAATGTTCCTGAAGCAAACGCCGCGGCCACCTGCGGGGTCGCATCCATGCCTTGCGGCACGGAACCTGCTTCGCCCTCCGGAGGCCGTATCATCGCCGTCCTCGAGCCGCGCTCCAACACCATGAAGCAGGGCGTGATGAAGGAGCGGCTCGCCGCAAGCCTGGCCGCGGCGGATCAGGTGTTTTGCTACAGTGCCGGCCTGGGCTGGGATGCGAGTGCAGCGCTGGCTCCGCTTGGCGCGAGGGCCATGGTGTGCGACGACTTCGACCGGCTGCTGCAGCAGGTCGCTGCCGCGGCGCGCCCCGGCGACCACGTGCTGATCATGAGCACCGGCGTCTTCGGC
>JAIESJ010000309.1 GCA_019746155.1 Burkholderiales bacterium | reverse complement strand
GGGGTTCAAGCCTGAACTTGCCGAGGTCACCATGAAGCCGACCGTCGAGAACGTGCTCTCCGGCGATGATGCGGCGCGCATGCAGCGGCTGCTCGATGCGCTGGAGGCGATCGACGACGTGCAGGAAGTCTATACCACGGCTGTGCTTGATGCTGCGTAAAGGGTGAAGGGTGAATAGTGAAGGGTAACCCGTCCCGGCTTCGCCATCCCCCTTTGGCAAAAGGAGGCAGGGAGGATTTGCCCCGGCACTCGCCCGATGCCCGAACGCGCATCCTGGGCATAGATCCGGGGCTGCGGGTCACCGGTTTCGGCGTGCTCGACAAGACCGGCCAGAAGTTGAGTTATGTCACCAGCGGCTGCATCAAAACCCGCGACGGCGAACTGGCCGCCCGTCTCAAGACCATACTCGACGGTTTGGTCGAAGTGATTGCCACGTGCAGCCCCGAGCAGGTCGCGCTTGAAAAAGTGTTCGTCAACGCCAATCCGCAGTCGACGCTGCTGCTCGGCCAGGCGCGCGGCACCGCCATCTGCGCTGCGGTCATGCACGACCTGCCGCTGTCGGAATACACCGCACTGCAGGTCAAGCAGGCGGTGGTCGGCAACGGCCACGCGAAGAAAGAGCAGGTGCAGGAAATGGTGAAGCGGCTGCTCAGGCTCGATGGCGATCCCAGTCCCGATGCGGCCGACGCCCTGGCGTGCGCGATCTGCCACGCGCATGGCGGGCAGGGCCTGGGCAGGCTGGCGACGGCGGGTTACCGTGTTCGCAGGGGGAGGCTGGTTTGATCGGAAGAATCAGCGGCAAGCTGGCCGCCAAGCATCCGCCGCAGATCCTGGTGGATGTCGGCGGCGTCGGCTACGAGATTCACGTGCCGATGAGCACGCTCTACCAGCTGCCGGCGACCGGCGGCGAGGTCGTGCTGCTCACCCATCTCATCGTGCGCGAGGACGCCCACCAGCTCTACGGCTTCGCCACCGAACCGGAGCGGCACGTGTTCCGGCAATTGCTGAAAATCTCCGGCGTCGGCGCGCGCACCGCGCTGGCGGTGCTCTCGGGCATGAGCGTCGCCGACCTGCACCGGGCGGTCAGCGGGCAGGACAGCGGCCGGCTCACGAAGATTCCCGGCATCGGCAAGAAAACGGCGGAGCGCCTGCTGCTCGAATTGCGCGACAAGCTCGACATCAGCGACCTCATGACGCCGGCGGCGCAGGGCGCGCACGAAGCCAATGACATCGCCAATGCGCTGCTCGCGCTTGGCTACAATGACCGCGAAATCGCTTGGGCGGTCAAACAGTTGCCGCCCGGAGCCAACGTGACCGAAGGCATTCGCCAGGCGCTGAAGCTGCTTTCAAAATCGTGATCCGCAGGAAGCCGGCCGCAGGCGGCGCGCCCGGCAGCGGCGGGACGCTCATCGTCGAGATCAAGCGCGAGCACGACCGCGCCCATCCGGTGGGCGGCGAAAAATGCAATAAAATTGCTTTTAATTGTGTTTTTATGTAGATTTATACAATAATTGTTTCGATGATTGCATCTTGAAACCGGAAGACATACGAAGCAGCCGGGCGGGTGAAGCCTCCAGGCAGAAAACCGGCTATTGGGCGTATGTGCCGAAGCCGCTGCCTCCGGAACTGGCCTATACCTCGGTATTGATCAAATTGCTGGACGAAGCTGCCCGGGCGCTGGGTGAACTGGCCGGTCTCGGCAGAACATTGCCCGATCCCCGGTTTCTGGTCCGCCCCGCCGTCCGCCGCGAGGCGGTGCTGTCATCGCGCATCGAAGGCACCCTCTCCACGCTCGGGGACCTGTTCCGCTACGAAGCGGAACCGCAGGAAGTCGCGCAGCAGGCGGACGTGCGGGAAGTCCACAATTACGTGATCGCCCTTGAATACGGGCTCGACAGGCTTGCATCCCTGCCGATAAGTTTGCGGCTGATCCGCGAACTGCACGAGCGCCTCGTGCGCGGCGATCGCGCGCCGCCGGGCGAGTTTCGCACCACGCAGAATTGGATCGGTCCGCCCGGCGCCACGCTGGCGGAAGCAACCTATGTGCCGCCGCCGGTGCCGCAGATGCTCGAAGCGCTCGACGCTTTCGAGCGCTACCTGCACGCCGATACCGACATGCCGCCGCTCGTCAGGCTCGCGGTCATTCACGTCCAGTTCGAAATGATCCATCCTTTCGCCGACGGCAACGGCCGCATCGGGCGGCTCTTGATCGTGCTGCTGCTCGTACACTGGGAACTGTTGCCGCGGCCGCTGCTTTACCTGAGCGCCTTTTTCGAGCGCTATCGGGACGATTACTATCGCGCGCTGCTCGAGGTCAGCCACCAGGGCAGGTGGGAGCAATGGGTGGAATTCTTCCTGCGCGGCGTGCGTGAGCAGGCGCGCGAGGCGCTCGATTCCGCGCGCGCGATCATCGATCTGCGGGAGAAATACCGCGCGCTACTTGCCGGCCGCCGCACCGCCAAGATCGCGCCCGACGTGGCCGACCAGTTGTTCGTGAACCCCTGGGTGTCCGCGCCGATGATCCGCGACCGTCTGAAAGTGAACTTCCGCACCGCGCAGAAGGCGATCGGCGATCTCGCGCAGCTCGGCATCCTCACCGAGGTCACCGGACAGCGCCGCCATCGGCTGTGGCGCGCTCAGGAGATCATGAATATTCTTTCGAAGGAAGATCGCGGCAAGGAAGGAGCGGCTTCATGAGCGGGAAGAAACGCGGCGGCCCCACCGCCGCCAAGCTTGTCGCGCCCAAGGCCAAGACCACGGTGGCGGTCAAAGTCATCGATATGCTGGGCGAAGAAGTCGTCGAGGCGTTTGAAGTATGATGCGGTTGAGCAAGGCATTGCGCCCCGTTTCCCGAGGGTGTACTATAAGCAATTGTTTTTATTGAATATTTTATATGGACCGTGAACGGGCTCCATGGCTGTTGAAACCGACCGCCTGATTTCCGCCGCGCCGGCCTCGCCGCAGGAAGAGGTATTCGAGCGTGCGCTGCGCCCCAAGGCGCTCGAAGAGTATATCGGCCAGGAGAAAATCCGCGGGCAGTTGTCGATCTTCATCGAGGCGGCACGCAAGCGCCGTGAATCCCTTGATCACGTGCTGCTGTTCGGTCCGCCCGGCCTCGGCAAAACCACGCTCGCCCATATCATCGCCCGCGAGATGGGGGTGAACCTGCGCCACACTTCCGGCCCGGTGCTGGAGCGCGCCGGCGACCTGGCGGCGATCCTCACCAATCTCGAGCCCAACGACGTGCTGTTCATCGACGAGATCCACCGCCTCTCCCCGGTGGTCGAGGAAATCCTGTATCCCGCGCTCGAGGATTTCCAGATCGACATCATGATCGGCGAAGGCCCCGCCGCGCGCTCGGTCAAGCTCGATCTGCCGCCGTTCACGCTGGTCGGCGCCACCACGCGCGCCGGCATGCTCACCAACCCGCTGCGCGACCGCTTCGGCATCGTCGCGCGGCTGGAATTTTATTCGCCGGACGAACTCACGCGCATCGTGCAGCGCTCGGCCGGGCTGCTCAAGGTCGAAGTGAGCGCGGAGGGCGCGCGCGAAATCGCCGGCCGCTCGCGCGGCACGCCGCGCATCTCGAACCGGCTGCTGCGGCGCGTGCGCGATTACGCCGAGGTCAGGGCGCAAGGCCATGTCACGCTCGAAGTCGCGGATGCCGCGCTCAGGATGCTCGACGTCGACGTGCTCGGGCTCGACGTGATGGACCGTAAGCTGCTGCTGGCGGTGATTGAAAAATTCGGCGGCGGGCCGGTCGGCATCGACAATCTGGCGGCGGCGATCGGCGAGGAGCGCGATACCATAGAGGACGTGCTCGAGCCCTACCTGATCCAGCAGGGCTATCTGCAGCGCACGCCGCGTGGCCGCATGGCCACGGTTTCCGCCTACCGTCATTTCGGCCTCGCCGAGCCCCGCGCCGCCGGCATGCCGCAGCTGTGGGAAGACCGGCAGTAGTTTCAGGTTTCGGGCCCCGGGTTTTATGATATGAGCATGAAGACGGTTCAGGGCAAGGACATTAGACCTGAAACATCAGGCTTGAACCGCAGGTCCTTTTATTGGCCCATTCGCGTCTATTACGAGGATACCGACAGCGCCGGGGTGGTCTATTACGCGAATTATCTCCGGTTTCTCGAGCGCGCGCGCACCGAATGGCTGCGGGCGCTCGGCTTCGAGCAGAACGAACTTGTTGCCCGGCATCAGGTCGTATTCGTGGTGCGCTCGGTGGCGCTTGAATACATCAAGCCGTCGCTGTTCAACGACAGCCTGCAGGTTACCGTGGAACTCGCCAGGGTGGGCGCCAGTCAGATTCTGGTAGCGCAGCGCGTGCTGCGCGAAAGCGAGGAACTAGTCACCGCCCAGGTCAAGGTGGTGTGCGTGAACGCGGCGACGTTCAGGCCGGTTAGAATACCGAAAGCCATCATTACAAGAATAGGAACAATATCTTGAATCCGACCCTCAGCCACGACATGTCCGTCGTGAGCCTCATCACCGGCGCGAGCGTGCTGGTGCAGATCGTGATGCTGCTGCTGCTGCTGGCATCCCTGCTCTCGTGGTATTACATCTTTCTCAAGATCTTCACGCTCAAGCGCGCTACCCGGCTCGCCGACGATTTCGAAAGAGAGTTCTGGAGCGGGTCGGATCTCAACGAGCTTTATCAGCGCGCGGTCAATTCACGCAGCTCGGCGGGCAGTCTCGAGCGCATTTTCGAGGCCGGGTTCCGCGAATTTGCCAAGCACAAGAAACAATCCGGCATGGACATCAGCGTGCTGATGGACAGCACGCGGCGCGCGATGCGCGCGACCTACCAGCGCGAAATGGACCGGCTCGAATCGCATCTCGCGTTTCTCGCCTCGGTCGGGTCGGTGAGCCCCTATGTCGGACTGTTCGGCACGGTGTGGGGCATCATGAATGCGTTCCGCGGACTCGCCAACGTGGCGCAAGCGACCCTCGGCCATGTCGCGCCGGGGATTGCGGAAGCGCTGATCGCGACCGCGATGGGGCTGTTCGCGGCGATTCCGGCGGTGGTCGCCTACAACCGCTTCGCCGGCGACGTCAACCGGCTGGCGACGCGGTTCGACTCGTTCATGGAAGAGTTTTCCAACATCCTGCAGCGCCAGGTGCACTGATGCTGATCGAAAAACGCGGCGGCAGAAGGCTCATGAACCAGATCAATGTCGTGCCCTATATCGACGTGATGCTGGTGCTGCTGGTGATTTTCATGGTGACCGCGCCGCTCATCAATCCCGGCCAGATCGAGCTGCCGCAGGTGGGCAAGGTTTCCAATCCGCCGGTGGCGCCGCTCGAAGTCTCGATCCATACCGATCAGACGCTGTGGCTGCGCGACCGCAGCAAGGGCGCGGCCGAGCGCAAGGTGGGGCGCGACGAACTGATCCGGGCGATCCGCCAGAAGCAGGCACAGCATCCGGAGCAGGCGGTGGTGATCGCCGCCGACAAGGATGTGCGCTATGAGGCGGTGCTGGAAGTGATGGACATGCTGCAGCAGAACCAGGTGAAGAAAGTCGGACTGCTTGCCAAGCCGCGGAGCCAGTGACTTACAACGACATTACACCCAACGAACGGACGATGGCCGGCGCGCTGGCGCTGGTGATGCACCTGCTCTTCTTCGTGCTGCTGGTGTTCGGCGTCAGCTGGCAGAAAAAGCAGGCCGATCCCGTGGCCATCGTCGATCTGTGGAGTACTCTGCCGCCGCTGCCGCAGCCAAAGGTCGAGACCCCGCCTGTAGCGGAGGCCAAGCCGCCGCCCGAGCCGCCGCAGCCGCCACCCAAGGCGGAGCCGAAACCGCTACCGAAACCCGAGCCCAAGCCCGTGGTAAAGCCTGACATCGCGCTCAAGGAGAAGCTCGAAAAAGAGCGCAAGCAGAAGGAACAGGAAACGGCCGAGGCGAAGAAGCGCGAGCTGGAGAAAGCCCGGGAGCTTAAGGAAAAACAGGCGAAGGAAGCCGAGGCCAAGCGCCTTGCCAGGGATCAGGAAGAGGCGCTCAAAAAGCTTGCGCAGCAGCAGGCCGCGCAGGCCGCCGCTCAACAGAAGTTGATTGATGAATACAAAGGGAGGATTCGCGAAAAGATCAAGCGATTCATTGTCGAGCCGCCTAATTTGAGCCCAGGCACGCAAGTCGAGTTTGATATTGTTGTTTTGCCGGGCGGGGAAATTCTTGGGGTCAAATTAAAACGTCCCAGCGGCGTGGCTGCATATGATAATGCAGTGGAGCGCGCCATCCTGAAAGCTCAGCCTTTGCCGTTGCCGCCGGACCCCGCGTTGTTTAAGGAATTTCGGGAGTTGAATCTGCAGTTCCGGCCGGAACAAAAATGAAGAAGCCGCACTCTTAATTCATACGCCGGATTCATGAATATGCAAATGAAAACAAAGTCTTGTCTCGCAGCGCTGATTGCGGTCATGCTGCTTTTCGCGTTACCAAGCGCGCATGCTGCGCTCACCATCGAAATCGTCGGCGCCGGGGCCAACCAGATCCCGATCGCCATTGCGCCGTTCCGTGCCGAGGACGGCCTCGCCCAGAAACTCACTCCGGTGATCGCCGCCGACCTCGCGCGCAGCGGCCTGTTCAAGATGGTCGATGCCGGCGGCATGGTGCCGGTGCCGCACGAGCCGGAGCAGGTCGATTTTCCGCAGTGGCGCGCGCGCGGCGCCGAGGCGGTGGTGATCGGCAACATCACGCCGCTTTCCGACGGCCGTTATGACATCCGCTTCCGCCTCATGGACGTGGTCAAGCAGACGCAGCTCGCGGGATTCGTCTATTTCGCTTCCGCTGCGCAGCTGCGGCTCACCGCGCACAAGATCGCCGACGTTATCTACGAGAAGATGACCGGCGACGCCGGCGTGTTCGCGACGCGCATCACCTACGTGGTCAAGAAAGGCGCGCGCTACGAGTTGCAGGTGGCGGACGCCGACGGTTTCGGGGCGCAGACCGTGCTCGCTTCGAACGAGCCGATCATTTCCCCGGCATGGGCGCCGGACGGCACGCGGCTGGCCTACGTGTCGTTCGAGCGCAAGAAACCGGTGGTGTATGTGCAGTCGCTCACCACCGGCAGTCGTCAGGTGGTGGCGAATTTCTGGGGCAGCAACAGCGCGCCGGCGTGGTCGCCCGATGGCACGCGGCTCGCGGTGACGCTGACCAAGGACGGCGGCTCTCAGCTTTATCTCGTTAATGCGGACGGCAGCGGCACGCCGACGCGGCTTACCCACAGCTCGGCGATCGACACCGAGGCGAATTTCTCGCCTGACGGGCAGTGGATCCTGTTTACTTCCGACCGCGGCGGCAGCCCGCAGATCTACCGTATTCCTGCTGCGGGCGGGCAGGCGCAGCGACTCACTTTCGAAGGCGGCTATAACGTATCGCCGCGGCACAGCCCCGACGGCAAGAGCTTCACCTTCATACAAAGAAACGGCAGCCGTTTCAACGTAGCCGTCCAGGATTTTGCGTCGCGCCAGGTACAGGTGCTGACCGATGGCGGTATCGACGAGTCACCGAGTTTCGCGCCCAACGGCAAGATGATCCTCTATGCAACCGTGGTGAGGGAGCGTGGTATATTAGCCGCGGTATCGAGCGACGGCCGGGTCAAGCAGCGTTTTACCGAAGACGCGGGCGATGTGCGCGAACCATCGTGGGGCCCGCTGGTCAATAAACAGTGAAACTACGCAGGTCTTTTCTTTTTATACCGGGAGAAAATCGATGAAAAAGCTGTTTGCGGGTCTTTTGATCATGGGTGTGCTGGCCGGGTGCGGCAGCACGCCGACCAAGGAACAGGAGGGTGCCGCGGTCGAGGATCGCAAGCCCTCTGTCGAGGCGCCGGCGGCCAAGCCGGCCGACAGCGGCGTGTCTTCGCAGCCTCTCGGCACTTCGACGGTCGCCGTCAATCCGCTCAAGGATCCCGGCAACATTCTGTCGAAGCGCAGCATCTATTTCGACTTCGACAGCAACCTCGTCAAGGACGAGTACAAGCCGATCGTGACGGCGCATGCGCGATACCTGGCCCAGAACCGCTCTGCGCAGATGCGCATCGAGGGCAATGCCGATGAGCGGGGCAGCCGCGAGTACAACCTGGCGCTCGGCCAGCGCCGCGCCGATGCGGTGAAGCAGATGATGCAGCTGCTGGGTGCGCAGGCGAGCCAGATCGAGAGCGTCAGCTTCGGCGAAGAAAAACCCAGGGCCACCGGTCACGACGAAGCTTCCTGGGCGGAGAACCGGCGTGCCGATATCCGGTATCAGGGGGAATAGTTCCGGTGAAGGATGAAGGGTGAAGGGTGAAAGGAAAAAGTCCACGATTGCCGGGCTCGCTATTGCGAGTGCGGCTTTGTGGTGCGTGTTGAACGTTACTTCCGCTGCGGCGGGGCTGTTTGACGACGAGGTCGCACGAAAGCAGATTCTCGAGCAGCAGAAACGCATCGACGAACTCAAGCAGCAGAACGATGCGCTGGCCGCGCGCCTGGCCAGGGTCGAGGAGGCGCTCAAGAACAATCAGCCGGTGCTCGAACTCGTCAGCCAGATCGAGCTGCTCAGGCAGGAGTTGCAGAACCTGCGCGGCCAGATCGAGGTGCTCGGCAACAATATCGACGGCACGGCCAAGCGCCAGCGTGACATGTATGTCGATCTCGATACCCGCCTGCGGCGTCTGGAGCAGCCCGCTGCAGCCGGCGCAACGCCGCCAGCGACTCCCGCAACGCCTGCGGCGTCGACACCCGCAGCTGCTGCCGGCGGCGCATCGCCGTCGGCCGTCTCGGCCGCAACACCGGCTTCCGCGCCGCCGGACGCGACGGAGAGCCGCGCTTATGAAGCGGCGCAAAACCAGCGCCGCATCGGCAACTACCAGGGGGCCATTGTTGCTTTTCAGAGCTTTATCGCGCAGCATCCGAAGAGCGCGCTCGCGCCGCGCGCCCAGTACTGGATCGGCGACTCCTATTTCAACCTGCGTGACTTCAAAAACGCGATCGCGAGCCAGCAGAAGCTGGTCAGCACCTATCCCGACAGTTCGTCGGTGCCCGATGCGCTGCTCAACATCGCGAGTTCGCAGATGGAGCTGGGTGATACGGCAACCGCCCGGAAAACCATGGACGGACTGGTATCGCGCTATCCCCTGAGCGAGGCCGCCGAGAAAGCCAGGCGCCGGCTCGCCACATTGAAATGAAGCGTAAGGAATGAGGGGTGAGGAGTGAGGAGTAAAACCAACGGCGGCTTGGTTGCAGATCGCCTGACGCCTGACGCCTCACGCCTCACCAAAACTCTGCGCGTCACCGAAATCTTTTTCTCGCTGCAGGGCGAGACGAGCCGCGTCGGGCTGCCCACGGTGTTCGTGCGCCTGACCGGCTGCCCGCTGCGCTGCGGCTACTGCGACACCGCTTACGCTTTCCATGGCGGCGAAACGCAGACGCTGGAAAAGATCCTCGCCGAAGTTGCCCGTTATCCAACGCGCTATGTCACGGTCACCGGCGGCGAGCCGCTGGCGCAGCAGAACTGCCTCGTGCTGCTCAGGGAGCTTGCCGATCGCGGCTACTCGGTGTCGCTCGAAACCGGCGGCGCGCTCGACATCTCGCAGGTCGATGCGCGCGTTTCAAGAATCCTCGACATCAAGACACCGGGCTCGGGTGAAGCGGAAAAGAACCTGTGGACTAATCTTTCTCACCTTACGGCCCAGGACGAGATCAAGTTCGTGCTGTGCGGCGCGGCGGATTACGAATGGGCGAAGCAGGTGCTCGCCGAGCGCCGGCTCGCCACGATCTGTCCGGTGCTGTTTTCCCCATCCTACCATGACTTGCCGGCGAAGACGCTTGCCGAGTGGATCCTGCGCGACCGGCTGCCGGTGCGCATGCAGGTGCAGCTGCACAAGCAGTTGTGGGGCGAAGAGCGCGGACGCTAGGAGCGGCCTGTAAACCGCGAACGAAGCATCAAGCGGGCGCGTCGAAGAACCTGTGATTGAGTGATTGAGTGATTAAGTGATTAAGTGATTAAGTGATCGGGCCGCTCAGTTACTCAATCACTCAATCACTGATTGTCGAACTTCATGAAGAAAGCTGTTGTTTTGCTTTCCGGCGGGCTGGATTCCGCCACCACGCTGGCAATCGCGCGCGAGCGGGGTTTCGACTGTTATTGCCTCTCCATCGATTACGGCCAGCGCCACCGCGCCGAGCTTGCCGCCGCCGCGCGCGTGGCCACCGCACAGGGGGCTGCCGAACATCGTATTGTCAAACTCGATCTCACGGGTTTCGGCGGCTCGGCGTTGACCGACAGAAATATCGCCGTTCCGGTGGACGGTGTTCAGCCGGGCATTCCCATCACCTATGTGCCGGCGCGCAACACCATCATGCTTTCGCTCGCCTTGGCGTGGGCCGAAGTGCTGGGCGCGCGCGATATTTTCTTCGGCGCCAATGCCGTCGATTACTCTGGCTATCCCGATTGCCGTCCCCAATACATGCGCGCGTTCGAAGCCATGGCCAATCTGGCCACCAAGGCCGCCGTCGAAGGCAGCCACTTTACGCTGCACACGCCGATCATCGACCTCACCAAGGCCGCGATCATCAAACGCGGCTCGGCGCTGGGCGTCGATTACGCGCTCACCGTCTCCTGCTACCAGGCGAGTGAGGACGGTCGCGCGTGCGGGCGCTGCGATTCGTGCCGGTTGCGACGCGCGGGTTTCGAAGCGGCGGGCCTGCCCGACCCCGCAAGCTATAGAACACGGCTCTAACGGGATAAATAAAATCAATGGCTTGCATTCGGAAAATTAGAGCCCGGCAATGTGGTGATATGGTATAAATCTCAGCCGGACTAAACTGGGACTTGGACTGGGCGCGAACCCAACCGGGCGAAGGAGGAGGCATCATGGAATTCACCATCCATAATCAGATATTGCTCGCCGTATTCGTGATTGCCGCGGTCATGGGCGCGGTCGCCAACAAGACCAATTTCTGCACCATGGGCGCGGTCTCCGACTGGGTCAATATCGGCGATACCGGCCGCATGCGCGCGTGGGTGTTCGCGATGACGGTGGCGCTGATCGGAGTGATTGCGCTCGAAGCCGGCGGCGCGGTCAATCTCTCGGGCGAGACCTTCCCGCCGTATCGAACCGCCAATTTCGCGTGGCTGCGTTATCTTGTCGGCGGTCTGATGTTCGGCATCGGCATGACGCTCGGCAGCGGCTGCGGCAACAAGACGCTGGTGCGGGTCGGCAGCGGCAATCTCAAATCGCTCACCGTGCTGGCGATCGCAATGATCTTCTCCTATTTGATGCTGTGGACGCCGTTCTATGAGAAGCTGTTCCATCCCTGGATTGCCGCCACCACCATCAACCTGGCGCAGCACGGCGTACCGACCCAGGAAGTGGGTTCCGTCCTCTCCGGCATGTTCGGGATGCAACCTTCACGCACGTTGAACTTCAGCGTTGCTGTCGTCGTCGCACTCGGCATGCTGGCGTTCGTGCTCAAATCATCCGACTTCCGCGGCAGCTTCGACAACATTCTGGGTGGGGCAGTGATCGGGCTCGCGGTCGTTGCCGGCTGGTATCTGACCGGCGGCGTCATGGGGCAGGCATGGAAGGAATATGCCGAGATGGCAACCGACATCCCGAGCCGCGTTCAGGTGCAGTCGTTTACTTTCATCAGCCCGATGGGCGATACCGCGCGCTATCTGCTGCAGCCCGCCAAGCTGTCGCTCATCAATTTCGGCGTGATGGCGCTGGCCGGCGTCATCGCCGGCTCGCTGATCTACGCGCTGGCGACAAAAAGCTTCCGCATCGAGTGGTTTGCCTCGGTCAGGGATTTTGTCAACCACGCGGCGGGCGGCGTACTGATGGGCGTGGGCGGCGTGCTGTCCATGGGCTGCACGGTGGGCCAGGCGATCACCGGCGTCTCCACCCTCGCCATCGGCTCCATTCTTACGTTCCTGGCGATAGTCATCGGCGCGGCGGGAACCATGAAATACCAATACTGGAAAATGATGCAGGAGGCGTGATCCGGGCCCCTGAACCGGCGCGGATGCACGCCTCTGGTTGACCCGTCCCTGCGTACAAAGGTAGAATTCCCAGCTTTTCGTAGGGGCGGTTAGCTCAGTCGGTAGAGCAGCGGACTTTTAATCCGTTGGTCGCGAGTTCGAATCTCGCACCGCCTACCAGTATTTACAAAGGGTTAGCTTAGACGCTGGCCCTTTGTTCTTTGGAACGTGGGGAAAACGTGGAGAGCTTAATCACGTTTTCACCACGGGCGCTTTCAATGCGCGCAGCGGCGACAGCCAGATGCTCCGTTGCATACTTCGCGTAACGATCCACCATTACGCGGGATTTCCAGCCACCCAGGTCTTTCAGCTCATCGCAAGACGTTCCCGCCTGACGATGCCACGACGCCCAGGTATGCCTGAGATCATGGAACCGAAAATCCTTCAAGCCTGCTTTCCTTAACGCCGTGTGCCAGGCCGAATTGGTGAGTTCCCATCGAATCCGCGCCCCGTTATAGGTGAAGCAGTAACGGGCATGCCTTCCGACTTGTTCCTCCAACACTGCCACAGCATCAGCATTCAGCGGAACGCCTCTCGGCGTGCCATTCTTGGTCTGGTCCAACCAGGCTGTCCGGCGATCCAGATCAACCCGGTTCCATTCCAAGCCGGTTATCTCGCGCGCACGGCAACCTGTAGCCAGCGCAAACCGCACGATTGCCGCCAGGTGAGGCGAGCAAGCCGCAATGAGCCGGTTTGCATCCTCCCTGTTCAACCATCGGTCGCGTTCCACTTCGCCATGCAAAAGCCGGATCTTTGGAAAGCTCTCGATCCACTGCCACTCATCACGAGCCATCCGCAACAGGCAGCGAATCAACGCGAGGTAACGATTGACGGTTGCAGGCCTGTTCCCCTTATCCAGTTCGCCTTGGACGACCTGCCAGATACGATCTCCGGTCAGCTCATCCAACATCAGCGCCCCGAAGTACGGGTCAAGCTTGCGGCAAATCCGCCTTACGTCCTCGATGCTCCGCAGATTCGACTTCACAACGAGATATCGGACGACGGCTTCCTGCCAGGTGCGCCGGGATTTAATGCCGAGGTGCGATTCCCGGAACGCATCAACCTTCAGTCTTGCGACAAAGGCTCTCGCTTCCGCTCGGTTTTCAGTCCCAGTGCTTTGGCGTATTCGCTTGCCGTTCGGTAACACAACATCGATCCACCAGAAGCGCGAATCTTTCCGCCGGTGGATTCCGGTTTCACGGGCCATTTTCGGATACCTTCCTTTCCGGCCCGCCCTCGGCTCTTATATTCGTTGAGCCACGCATCCAAGTCAACCACATCGTAGACACAGCGGCGGCCGAGCTTGATGCAGGGCACCCCCAGCACACTGAGCAGAGTAATCCCGACACCCAGGTATTTAGCCGCTTGATCCTTGGAGAGACAGCGCGCCGCAGGCAAGGGCAGACCGTTTTCGTCCATGTCATTCCTCGACCCCGTACGGATTGAAGCCGTCCGATTGCCTGCGGTATTCGTCGGCCTGTTTCGCTACGTCCACCGACGGCCCCGCATTAAGAATCGTGTTGTATTCCCGCGCCTTGATCGCGACCCTTTCAGCAATGTATTGATCGAACGGAACCCCGAGGAAGGTAAAGCATTGGTTTTCGTGATACGACCGCAGCTTTGGGAGATACGCTTTTAGGCCCGTGTCGTAATCGGTGATGCCCTCGCGCGCCATGAAAGACACCAGGGCGCTCAAGCCCCGCCCATACAAGTTGCCATCGCCGGGCACCCGAGCAGGCGAGAACCGCCGCGACAACGGCCCGCCGCCGGTTTCCCAATCCACCGACGAGAGATAGCCCCACAGCGGATGAATCGGCCAGCGGGAGCGGGTCTGATCCTCAGGGTTAGGCAGCGTCAGCTTTAGCCATTCCGTTACGGCGTAGCTCCACAGGCCGTTAAGGTTTTCCATCACCTGCGGAAAGCTTTTCAAGCCTTGCTGACCGAGCAACTCGCGCCGGACCTGGAATTCGAGACGCCAGACCGCCTGTTCCCCATCCCAGCCCGCCAGCTCCCAAAGTTCCGGCAAATACGCGCGGAAGCGCTTGATCAGGATTTCCAGGCTCTTGTCGTAAAGCCGGGCCGAGATCGGACCGCCTTGACCGATGGTCCACCCCGAGAATTTCCCATCGACGGCATAGCTGTTGATTTGACCCGCCCGCGTTACCCAGGCGTGACGATCCCAGCCCTCCATGTCGAAACCGCAGACGAAATCGGCATACAGATCGATCCGACTGACACCGGCAGCTTCAGACAGCCTGCCTAATGATTCCAGAACAATCCGTAACCGCCGCTCAGTCTCATGCGGCGGGACGTGGGCCAGGTAGTCGCTGGATACCTTCACGTAACCCATTGGCAACGATCTGGCCGTATTCCGGGACAGGGCAATCCGGAAGCAGTTGTCTTCCAAAATGAAGGGGAAAAGCCCGGACCCCTTGTCCTTCACTTCGAAGATATGCCCCTCAACCGGGTATTGAGCCAAGGCCCGTTGATGAGGTTGCAGTGATTGGGCGATACCCTTCAGGCGCTCTAGGTTGGCCTGGACTTCCTCGTTTAAACGCCCAGGGTAGGAGAGATACAGGCTATCCACGCCCCAGCGCAGGGGTTTGAAGAACACCCCACCAATGCTGTTATTGGGCACTGTGTTACTGGACGACGTGCCCTGACCCGCCGCCGCCGGCGGTTGGGCCTGCGGCTCAACTCGCCGGCCTGCGGCGGTTTCTTTCCGTTGTTCCTTACCTTTACGTGCTGCTTCCTGCTTGCTTCGCTTGTGCATAACAACTCCGTTCCGTTGGGCGGGCATGCGAATGCTTCCCGCAACGGATACGAACTGTATGCACCAGGCGCAGGCGCCTGAATGCAGTAAAAAAGGATTTCAGTGCATTGACACCCCATCAAGTTTCTGCATGCGCCGATACTCCCGGAGGCGCTTCGTCAGGTAATTCACATCCTCGATCCGGTTCTGGTAACGATCCAGCCCCGCTTCGTCGCACAGGTCAAGGATTTCCTCGTGTTTGAATTCGTTTAGCCAGCTCACAGCCTCCAAGCATGCGAAGACCATGTACAGACCCGGATAGCGAATCTTACCGCGCAGGGTCGGATTCGTTTCCCGATACGCGATCTTCGCCAAAAATTCGGTTTCGCCCCTTTCCTGAGCAGTAAGTCGGCGCTCACGAAAAAAAGGATGCTGCGACAGCAGCAACCGATCGATCTGGATAGCCTTGCAAAAAGCATCTTCCTCGCCCGCCTTCGCCTGCGACACCAGAGTGGTCAGCTTCGCACCGTGGATCATCACCGACAGCATGCTGTGAAAACTGGCGAAGACGAATGACCAAAATAGCTGCGCTCGTTTTGTGAGTTCCTTTTTTTCATCATCCGGAAGCTGTTCGAACTGCTTGCGCGCCTGCTCCCGACCTTCTTCAGTTTTCGGCAGGAGAAGGCTGCTAAGGTCCAGATCACAACCGTCCTGAACAAGTTCGTTTAGCAGCGCGCATTGTTCTTCTCGCGAGAGTCGCGAAACTTCGGAGTTCAACTCCTTGAGTCCATCATTTCCCAAGAATGCCAGCATCATTGCTACGCCGATTCTGCGTTCGTCGTCGTAAAGCTCGACGTAGTTATGGATTTTCAGATGATTGCGGATATTAAGCAGCTCATCCGGCAGCCTAAGCCAGCGACCCTGACGCTGCAGATCGCGAAGCATGTCCGCATATTCAGGCGCGAACTGGATTACGAACTTTCTGGCCACGGCTTTGTCCGGCCGGATAGAATCATCCATACTTTGAAGTTTAGACGACAATCTTGCGGGAGTCCGGCGAATTTAGCTACCAGACCAGACAACCCCGGTCTATAGGGAAAAGAGAACACCAGCGCGCACCACAACCGCCAACCGGAGCGCACACGCCACCACGACTCGAAACAGGGAATACTTTAATACCAACCAGACAGCTGCACGAGCTCCTGGACGATCCTGAGCGGCTCTTTAGGACGCCACCCCGCCCCCTTTGCCGCTGGCTTACATATTCGCTCAATTTCTGGCACTCTGTATCCGTAGGTCCCCGTGTTCCTGTCATCCCCGATTGTCAAAACAATTTGCCAGTGCTCGGTTTCATCTCGCCTGGCGCGCCGAGACGCACCGAGAACGTGGGGAAAACGTGGGGATTTAGCGAGCGTTGGCGTGTATAGGCGAGTGAGGGCGGGCCAATACGTTAACTAATTGATTGTAAAGTAAAACTTTTAATCCGTTGGTCGGGAGTTCGAATCTCCCACCGCCTACCAAACACCTCGAGGGGTTGGCGTTTACGCTGCTCTTTTTCCAGCGTAGCCAATCTTGAGTATCTGCGACGCGGCTGACCCGATTAAGATCGGGATTAGCATCGCCCGGTCGCCCCCGGGCTCCGTCGTGCAGGGCACCCAGGTGAAAGACGGTCTGGAGATCGTCAAGGTCATCGCCATAAGTCCTACGTCGTTGTGGTGCTCGGCGGCATGGATTCCATACCCGGCAGCATCGTCGCCAGCCTCGCGCTCGGCTATGATTATCGCGATACCTTTGGCTTGGTGATCCTGCTTGCTGCGAAAGTCCTTGCCTGTCATAGTCGCAGACGGGCCTCGAAGCCATCGTCGCGTCCGCGGGCCGAGCGGCCATCCGGTGCGCATTGCCCGAGCGGGACTTCAGGGCGCCAGAAGATTATAACTTTGCAGTCAAATCAATGCACTACTAACGCTTGCCATGCCTATTAGCCTCCTATCGTTACTTCGCCATTTTTCGACCCCGCAGGTATTTTGAATGAGCGGAACCGGTTCTTTGCTCAAAGTTCTTGATTCCGACCACCCGAGCCTTGCATCCGGGAATGACTTATTCTCCGGCGATTCCAGGAAGCCCTTGGGCGGTATCAATTGGCTTGAGGTAGGAGACCTGCGGATTCCGCAAGTCGTAAACGAGTTCTGGACCGCCGGGCAGCGGCAGGCCTCTTCTCTGCACGAAATTTCTTATCGCGCCTGTTTTAAACCACAACTTCCGGCCTATTTTATCCGGCGCTTTTCAAATGAAGGCGATATCGTCTATGACCCGTTTAGCGGTCGTGGCACAACGGCACTCGAGGCCGCGTTGCTAGGACGGAAGTTTATAGCAAATGACGTGAATCCGCTCCTGGAAATTCTGGCGCGACCGAGAATAGAAGTTCCGGAGATCGCCGAGGTCTCATCTCGTCTGGAGACTATTCCGTACCATAAAAAGTGCAGTGCGGATATTGATATATCCATGTTTTATTCCCCGGATACGGAGGCGGAGATAGTGTCGCTCAGAAATTATCTTCGCCACCGCAGGGATGACGGGGAAGAGGATTCAGTCGACCGCTGGATACGGATGGTTGCCACCAATCGTCTAACCGGCCACTCATCTGGCTTTTTCTCGGTTTATACGTTTCCGCCTAACCAGGCCGTGAGTCAGGAGAGTCAACGAAAAATTAACGAGCGGCGGAAACGGAAACCGGAGTATCGCGATACAAAAAAAATTATCCTGAAAAAAACAAGATCGCTACTTAAAAAAGTGACACCGAACGATCGGCGTAAGCTTGATAGCGCTGCTCGATCCGCGGTCTTTCTGAACTGCGATGCGAGATTTACGAGGGAGATCAAGGATGAAACTGTTCAACTTACAGTCACCTCTCCCCCGTTTCTGGACATTGTCCAATACTCCGAGGATAACTGGTTAAGATGCTGGTTTAACTGTATCAGCCTGGATTCTGTCGGCCAGCGAATCACGATGTCCCGGACCATCGAGCAATGGGTCGATGTCATGGGTTCGGTTTTTCTGGAGCTTTTCAGAATCACAAAGCCTGGCGGTTTCGTTGCTTTTGAAGTCGGTGAACTGCAAGGCGGAAAGATTAAGCTTGATGAACATGTGGCTCCCCTCGGCGCCCAAGCCGGATTCGTATGTGAGGCGATACTGCTTAACAAGCAGGAGTTCACCAAGACGTCCAATATTTGGGGCGTAAAGAACAATCAGCGCGGCACAAACACGAATCGGATTGTGCTGTTTAGGCGCGATTAATTCCGGCGTTCAGCCCCCGCTTCGCAGGATTGCGAAGCCGCGCTCAAGGTCGGCGATAAGATCTTCGGGGTCTTCGAGTCCGATATGCAGCCGGAGCGTGGGGCCGCTCATCTTGACCAGCAATCAAAGCCTCGGCGCCTGGGGCGAAGTCTTCGGTGATCGCGAGTTGCCACCGCAATCCTCGACCGCGTCCTGCACCACGCCATCACGCTCAATGTCCGCGGCAACTCCTATCGGCTCAAGGACAAGCTCAAAGCCGGGCTCGTGCGCACCGAGGAACCATCAACCTAACTTAACCAGGTGGGGAATTTTCGATGACCACAACCGGGGAATTTTGGGTGGCCCTTGACACCTGCAATACCGCTATCAGAGCAACACCCTGCGTAGCCGCCCGGTGCTCTCGGTCATCCAGCTTGCCTTGCAGATCTTCCGGAGTAACACCGCTCCCTTCTTCATGCGTGAACTGATGCACACCTCTTGCTCCGCCTTCTCGGAGTTTGCGCACGCCCCTCCAACCAGTTAAACTTTCTTGAGGCGGCCTCAGGGGTGAATTCATGCCTCAGGAGTGAATTCATTTTTGACCCATAATTATCGCCCGATGTCGCGATCCCTCCTCACTCTATCTCAAAGCGAGCGTCGCACCCGAAGAATCTCGGACACGCAGCGATCGCATATTACGGGACAAGTGGTTTCGGTTGTCGTCGTAAACGCCAACGACGCTTATGAGACGGGTTGGCACGAGCACAGTGAATTCATGGTGCTGGTAGCCATGTGCGGTGGCTTGGCCTTGAGAACCGAGCCCGAGCGTACCGCTTTCCGCCTGATGCCAGGAAACCTGGCGATGGTACGTCCAACAATCTTTCATGCGACTACGGCACTACGGGCCACCCAGCAGCACTATGCTGTTTACATCGATCCGGAGTATGTTCGGCACGTTCTGCGCAACGTTGGCGTCGCCAACGCTCCACCGGGATGGGAACGAGCGGCCGTGTGGGGAGCGTCGAACGCGCTTGCATCGATGCTTCGCTTGCATGACGAACTCTACAAGGTACGTAACATCACAGATCAATCGCTTCAGCAGGATGCGATGTCGCGCTTACTGGCAACCGAGTGCATCGCGCAGACACTGTATGCGCCGAAGCCTGTACTAAGTCCGATTACGCGAGATCGCTTGCTGATGATGGATATCCAGTCGTTCATCGATGCGCACCTTGCCGAGGGTCTGACGATTGATGAGTTGGCGCAGCGCTTTTTAATATCTCGCCGTCATCTCACCCGCCTATTCAAGAGGCATACCGGCTACAGCGTCTTGGAGTTCATGAATCTATGCCGCGTTGAGCGTGCTCGGCAGTTGCTGACTGATCCACGCATTACCGTCTTGGATGCGGCGCTGACAGTCGGTCTGGAGTCTCCTTCCTATCTCACCAAGCTGATTCGCAAATACACCGGCAAGGCTTCTCACCAGAATTAGCAGGGCATTGGCCCGATCGAGCGCGCTTGATGGCCTGATTGGGCGCGACGGGCGGTCGTGTTGCGACTACGCTCAACGCACATGTTTCGATTACAAGACGCCGTGCGTGCTGCGATTCCTTCGCTTATTCGTGCTCGCCATCTGGATGTCACCGTGCGCGTCGCTCACGTAGAGCGCAGGCGCGGTGGCGGCAGATCGTAAGCGTCCGGCGAAGGCCCTCTTTTCGGCCGCGGAGTAGGTGTTCAGGATAGGCGGTTTGCGGAGGCCGCATAG
>JAIESJ010000154.1 GCA_019746155.1 Burkholderiales bacterium | reverse complement strand
GGCGGCGAATCGCGCAGGCCCTGCACCATGCCATCGAGCGCGCCGAGCTCGCCTTGCACTACCAGCCGGTGGTGGACATCGCGACCCGGCGGATCACCGGCGCGGAAGCGCTTGTCCGCTGGCAGAGTGCCGAGCTCGGCCCCATCTCGCCGGCAACTTTCATTCCGGTCGCGGAGGAGACCGGACTCATTGTGCCGCTCGGGCGATGGGTGCTGGAGGAAGGCTGCCGCCAGGCTGCCCGCTGGCGGGAGCAAGGCTATGCAGGGCTGCGAATCGCCGTCAACGTCTCAGTCAAGCAGTTGTATCAGCCGGACTTCCTGGACGGGGTCAACGCCATCCTCGAGGCGACCGGGGTGGCCGCCAATCCGTCCCTGCTCGCCATAGAGATCACCGAAAGCGAGTTGATGGAAAACATCGAGGCCTCCGTCGCCGTGTTGCGGCGGTTGAAGGAATACGGGTTATCCGTTTACGTGGACGACTTCGGCACCGGCTATTCCTCGCTGGCCTACCTCAAACACTTCCCGGCGGACAAGCTGAAGATCGACATCTCGTTTGTGCGCGACATGCTGAACGATCGCAACGATTACGCCATCGTCGCCACCATCATCGCCATGGCGCGGACCCTCGAGTTGAAAACGGTTGCCGAAGGCGTGGAAGAAGCGGCGCAGGCCGAAGCCTTGCGGGCACTGGGCTGCGACGAGGCGCAGGGCTACTACTTCGGCCGCCCCGAACCGGCGGAAGTCTTTGCGCAAAAATGGCTCGGAACTCCCGCTGGCGGATGAATAGGGGGGAGCCTGGAAAACCGTCGCGAGCCGGTCAGACGCGCAGCTGTACTGTGCCATTGCCGCCTTTCTCGAGCGTGAACATGTATGATATCCTGTTATTGTGGCGCGCGGTGGCGAATAGCCGAACGGCACCGCCTGGCGATTCCCGATTACCGGGGCCGCACCAGCGCTTGTGCCGCTGACCCATCATGCGCCGCGCACTGCGGTTCCCCCGCCCATCCCGGCGTATATCGGTGCGCCGCCGCCGTGCAATCGCATGAGCCCTTGAGAAAAAGGGTGGCCTGTGAAGGGGTGCTCCGAAGTCCGACGTAAAGAGTGAATAAGAACACATAAAGGCTCGGTACGTAGTATGGAAGAAATCTTGCGCAAGCAAGCAAGCAAGCAAGCAAGCAAGCAAGCCTGACGTCCGCCGCGTCGGTCGCGTCTTCATAGACGGACCCGGGAGCCGGGCCATGAAGCTGGTGGATGAGGCCGTTGCACCCGTCGTCCATGCAAGGGGGATCGACGAAACAAAGGCCGCGCGAAGCAAGGCGTCTCCGGCGTCCCAAGGGGCCTATGTGGGGCTGACGTCCCAAGGGTGCCTCGGTACCTACGATAAGTCGCGCTCTGGGGGGTTACCCCAGCACACGCGCCGCGTGCGGTGGCGCCATCCCCCGGCGTTTCTCAATACCTCGCTGGTTTTTCCGAAAGCCCTGTTGCAGGGCGGGCGCGCCGACCCCTTGTTTTACTTCCGACCGTCGCATCTTGCGACTCCTTACCGCCGGCATCGCGCTTGGCTTTCACGGTGGTATCCGCACCCAGCGTGAGCGGGGCCCATCTCATGCCCGGAAAAATCCCCTTGCTCGTGAAAGTGGGTATAGCCCCCGCGGTGGCTGGGCTCATTGTACTGATCATCCTTGCGTGGCAAGTCTATATTACCAGCGGAATCGAACGGGACGCGGCGGCGATCAATTTGGCGGGTAGCCAGCGGATGCGACTGTTCAAACTCGTGTTATTGACGGAGCAATACCTGGAGCACGGAGAACCGAAAATACGGGCCTTGATTGATCAGGAGATGACGACCTTTGAGGCTATCCTGCATGGGCTTAAACACGGTGACCCGCGGTATACCCTCAAGAGCACGGACGATCTGGAGCTCATCGCCTACCTTGATAAGAGGGTGGATGAGTGGAACAAGACCATCAAGCCCCTGTTTCAGAATGTTCTCGCCGCATCAGCTTCCAGGGAAACCCTCCGGACCTTGAAGGATCACGTGGAAGAGTATGTGACGCGTATAGACACATTGGCTGCCCTTCTTCAAGCTGATTCCGAGAAGAAGGTAGCGGCACTGTACCATCTGTTATGGGTATTCCTGTTGGCGAACATCGTCATCGGGCTGGGGAGCCTGATTTATATCCACCTGATTATTCTCAAACCAATAAAGATATTCGCGGAGACATCGCGGGCCATAGCCGCGGGAGACCTCTCAAGGGCGGTGCCGGTCCTGTCGAAAGACGAGATCGGAGAGCTGGCAAGCGACTTCAATGAGATGTCTGCCCGTCTCAAGAACCATATCGAGACCCTGCGTCAGAAAACAGTCGAGCTGGAAGCTCAGAAAGCCCTGATCGAGACCGACCGGCGCGCCATCCTCGGACTCAAGAAATATGCCGAGGACATCATCGCGAGCCTTCCCGCGGGGCTGATCGTGGTGGACGACGCCCTGAAAGTGCTCAGTGTCAACCGCTCCTTCCGCGAGCTGTTCGGCCGGAGGAACGAGGAGGATTTTTCCGGGCGCGACCTCGAGGATATCCTGCCGCTGCCCGGGCTGCGGCAGCAGGTGCAAGCCGTCCTCGAGAGCGGCACGGCCGTGCGCGGCATCGCCGCCGTATTGGGCAAGAAACAGTTGCGCCTCGCCCTCGCTGGAATCCGTCTTGCGGAAGAAGAAGAAGAAGAAGAAGCCCGGCTGCTTGTGGTCGTGGAGGACGTGGCCGAGGAGGAGCGGCTGCGCGCGGAAGCGCACGCCCACGAGCAGCGCTTCCACGATTTGGTGCAGGGGCTCGACGCCATCGTCTGGGAAGCGGATGCGGCCACGCTCGCCTTCACCTTCGTCAGCCGGCGCGCCGAGGCGATCCTGGGCTACCCGGTCGAGCGCTGGCTCGCCGAGCCCGGCTTCTGGGTGGGCTTGATTCACCCGGAGGATCGTGAGCAGACCCTCGCCCTGTACCGGGAGGCCACGGCGCAAGGGCGCGATCATGCGTTCGAGTACCGGGCCGTGGCCGCCGACGGCCGCGTGGTCTGGCTGCGCGATGTCGTCCACGTGGTGTGCGAGCAGGGCCGTGTAGAGCGGCTGCGCGGTGTCATGGTGGACCTCACCGCGCGCAAGCGGGCCGAGGAATGGCAGCGGCATTACGCGCGCACGCTCGATCTGCTCAGCACCGGCGCGCCGCTTTCGGAGGTGCTGGAGGGCATTGCTGCCTTTGCCGAGCGGCAAAGTAAAGGGGCGCTGTGCTCGATCCTGCTGCTTTCCCACGACGGCAAACACCTCGTGCACGGCGCGGCGCCCAGCCTGCCCGAGTTCTACAACCGCGCCATCGACGGCCTCGAGATCGGCGAGGGCGTCGGCTCTTGCGGGACCGCGGCGGCGAGCGGGCGCACCGTGATCGTCGAGGACGTGCTCACCCACCCTTACTGGACGAACTACCGCGATCTCGCCGCCCGCGCCGGGCTCCGCGCCTGCTGGTCGGAGCCTATCGTCTCCGGCGATAACAAAGTGCTCGGCACCTTTGCCTTGTACTACCGCGAGCCGCGCACGCCGACGCCGGAAGAAATCGAGCCCATTCGCCAGGCGGCCCGGCTCGCTGCGATCGTCATCGAACGCACCCGGCAACAGGAGGATCTGAAGCTCGCCGCCGTGGTGTTCGAACAGAGCGTCGAAGCAATCATGGTCACCGACGCCGCCGAGCGCATCCTGATAGTCAATCGGGCCTTCGTGGCACTCACGGGCTATGCCCCCGAGGAAGCCACCGGACAGACGCCGCGCCTCCTCAATTCCGGGCGGCACGATGCGGTGTTCTTTCGCGCGCTGCGGGAGGCCCTGGCAAGAGACGGCCGCTGGCAGGGGGAAATCTGGAACCGGCGCAAATCGGGCGAGATCCATCCGGTGTGGATGTCGATTGCCACCGTGCGCGACGCGCAAGGCGCGGTCAGCCACCATATCAGCATCCTGGTCGATATCAGCGAGCAAAAAGCCCAGGCGGCGCGGATCGAACAACTGGCCTTTTATGATCCGTTGACGGGGCTGCCCAACCGGGCGCTGTTCATGGATCGCCTGAAGCAGACGCTCGCCGCCGCCCAGCGCCATGGGCAGCGGGTGGCGCTTCTGTTTCTGGACCTCAACCGCTTCAAGGAAATCAACGATACCCAGGGGCACGCCATCGGCGACCACGCACTCGCCGAAGTCGCCCGGCGCTTTCAGGCCGCGTTACGGCAGGAAGAAACCCTGGCGCGCCTGGCGGGCGACGAGTTCGTCGTCATCGCTGTGGGAGCGGACCAGGCGGCCGCGGCGCTCATCGCCGAGCGGCTGCAGCAGGCGCTTGCCGAGCCCTTGGTGGTGAAGGGACACGTTTTCGCCTTAAGCGCGAGCATTGGCATTGCCTTCTATCCTGAAGATGGAAGTTCACCCGAGGATCTGCTCAAGCACACCGACATCGCCATGTACCGCGCCAAGGTATCAGGCGGTGGCTACCGCTTCTACCGCCCGGAGATGGGCACCGAACTCGAGAAACGGCTGGAGGTCGCGCGGCGCCTGGGAAGGGCCTTGGAAGCGCAGCAACTGCAACTCTACTATCAGCCCCAGGTGCATCTCCAGACAGGCAAGGTGCCCGGCGCCGAAGCCTTGCTGCGCTGGTTTGATCCCGAATGGGGCCCTGTTCCCCCGGCGGAGTTCATCCCGATCGCCGAGGAGCGCGGCATGATGGGCGCGCTCGGGGAATGGGTGCTGCGGGAGGCTTGCCGCCAGGTGAAAGCCTGGCAGGAAGCCGGTCTGAGTCTTCCCGGTCGGCTCGCCGTCAACGTCGCTGCCCAGCAGTTGGAAGAGGCCGAATTCGTCACCAAGGTGCCGAACATCGTGCGCGCGGCGGGCTTGACGCCAAGCTTGTTCGAGCTGGAACTCACCGAAAGCAGCATGATGGCCGATCCCGAGCGGGCGATCGGGGTGATGGAGGCGCTGAAAACGGCGGGGTTCGCGCTCTCGATCGACGATTTCGGCACTGGCTATTCGTCGCTCGCCTATCTCAAGCGCTTCGCGGCGGACAAGCTCAAGATCGACATCTCGTTTGTGCGCGACATGTTGAGTGATCGCAACGATTACGCTATCGTGGCTACCATCATCGCCATGGCGCGGACCCTCAAATTGAAGACGGTTGCCGAAGGCGTGGAAAAAGCGGCGCAGGCCGAAGCCCTGCGGGCACTGGGCTGCGACGGGGCACAGGGATATTATTTCGGCCACCCGGAGCCGCCGGACGCTTTTGCGCAAAAATGGCTCAGGCCAGCCGGCGGAGGGCATGGCGTTTGACCTGTCGGCTGATAGGGCGGACATGAGGCCATTGGGGCTTTCCTTGCGCGCCCGGCTGCTGCTGCTCGTGCTCTTCGCCGTTACGCCGGCGATGGGTTTGCTGTTCGTGTCCGCGGCGCGCGAGCAACAGGCGGCGACGGACGAGGCGCTTGAGAAGGCGGCAAGCCTGGCGCAACTGATCATTCTGGACTACGAACGACTGATCGACGATGCGCGCGGGCTCCTTGGGGTGCTCGCCACCGTGCCCGAGGTGCGCGGTGACGGTGCGCGCTGTTCGGCGTTTCTCGCGCAACTCCACAAACAGTACCCGCGCTACGTCAACCTGGGCGTGAGCGACCTGCGGGGCGACATCCACTGCAGCGCGCTGCCCCTGCCCGGGCGCGTCAACAACGCGGACCGGGCGTACTTCCGCCGCGCGCTCGAGACGCGCGGTTTCACCGTCGGCGATTTCCAATTCGGGCGCATCACTGGCGAGGCGAGCGTCAACTTCGGCTATCCGGTTTTCGACGGGACAGGCCAGGCGCGCGCCGTGGTGTTCGCCGCCCTCGACCTTGCCTGGCTCAACCGCCTGGCCGGGGCCGCCCGGCTGCCGCCGGGTTCGACCGTGACCGTCATCGACCACGAGGGCACGGTACTTGTCCGCTATCCTGACCCGGAGCTCTGGGTGGGGAAGAACATGCACGAGGCCGCGTTCGTGCGCGAGCGGCCCGCCGGGGAGAAGTTGACCACGGCGCTGCTGCCGGGCCTCGACGGCATGCTGCGCTTTTATGCCTTCGCCCCGCTGCACGCGGACTCGACCTCGGACCCGGCGTATGTCGTGGTCGGCATCCCGCGGGAGGCGGCCCTGGCCGGAGTCGAGCATATGCTTGCGCGCCATCTGCTCATCCTGGGCGTGGTGGCGGCGGTTGTGTTCGCTATCGCTTGGATCAGCGGGGATGTGCTCGTGCTGCGTCGCACCAATGCGCTCGTGGCCGCCGCCCGCCGACTTGCCGCGGGCGACCTTGCCGCGCGCACGGGGCTCCCCGCCGGCCGGGACGAGATCGCCCGCGTGGCGGGCGCGTTCGACGAAATGGCCACCACCCTGGCGCGGCGCGCCGGGGAGTCGGCGCGGCAGCACCGGCGCATCATGCAGCTCAACCGCGTGTACGCCATGCTGAGCGCCATCAACGGGGCGATCCTGCGCATCCGCGACCGCGAGGCGTTGCTCAACGAAACCTGCCGCATCGCGGTCGAGCACGGAGGGCTGCGCCTCGCCTGGGTCGGAATGCTCGAGCGCGACGGAGGCGCCCTGCGGCCGGTGGACGTGGCCGGCGCCGGCAAGGAATGCGTCGAACGCCTCGCTGCGCCGCTCGCGCCGGCCGCCGCCGCCGTGCGCGAAGGCCGCACCCAGGTGTGCAACGACATCGAACGCGACCCTCACATGGCGCCGTGGCGGGAAGAGGCGCGGGCGGCGGGCTTTGCCGCCGCAGCCGCCTTTCCCCTGCGCATCGAGGGGCGGGTCCTCGGCGTGCTCAATCTGTGCGCCGCGGAGGCCGGCTTCTTCGACCAAGAGGAGTCGCGGCTGATCGAGGAGGTGGCCGCCGACACCTCGCTCGGGCTCGAGTATATCGAGAAAGACCGCCAGCTCCATTACCTCGCCTATCACGATCCGCTGACCGGCCTGCCGAACGCCGCGCTGTTCGAGGACCGCCTCAAGCAGTCCGTGGCTCGCGCGCACCATCACTCGCGCCTTCTGGCGGTGCTGGTGCTCGACATCAAGGACTTCCGCCGCACGGCGCAGGAACTCGGGCGCCACGTCGGCGACCAGCTCCTGCAAGAGGTGGCGCGCTATCTCTCCGGGGGCGTGCGTGAGGGCGACACCGTCGCGCGGCTCGGCGGCGATGAGTTCGGAGCGCTGCTTGCCGACGTGGCGCAAGCGCAGGACGTGGTGCGGGTGGCAGACAAGCTTGTGAGGGAGTTTCCACGCGTGATAACCGTGAACGGGGAGAAGCTCTTCCCGCGCGTGCGGGCCGGGGTGGCGAGCTACCCCGCTGACGGCGAGGAGCCCGAGGTCCTGATCCAGCGCGCCCGAATCGCTCTGCGCGCGCCGAGCGTGGAGCCGGATAACACCGTTTCCTTCTACGCGCCCGAGCTCGACGCGGCGGCGAATCGCGCAGGCCCTGCACCATGCCATCGAGCGCGCCGAGCTCGCCTTGCACTACCAGCCGGTGGTGGACATCGCGACCCGGCGGATCACCGGCGCGGAAGCGCTTGTCCGCTGGCAGAGTGCCGAGCTCGGCCCCATCTCGCCGGCAACTTTCATTCCGGTCGCGGAGGAGACCGGACTCATTGTGCCGCTCGGGCGATGGGTGCTGGAGGAAGGCTGCCGCCAGGCTGCCCGCTGGCGGGAGCAAGGCTATGCAGGGCTGCGAATCGCCGTCAACGTCTCAGTCAAGCAGTTGTATCAGCCGGACTTCCTGGACGGGGTCAACGCCATCCTCGAGGCGACCGGGGTGGCCGCCAATCCGTCCCTGCTCGCCATAGAGATCACCGAAAGCGAGTTGATGGAAAACATCGAGGCCTCCGTCGCCGTGTTGCGGCGGTTGAAGGAATACGGGTTATCCGTTTACGTGGACGACTTCGGCACCGGCTATTCCTCGCTGGCCTACCTCAAACACTTCCCGGCGGACAAGCTGAAGATCGACATCTCGTTTGTGCGCGACATGCTGAACGATCGCAACGATTACGCCATCGTCGCCACCATCATCGCCATGGCGCGGACCCTCGAGTTGAAAACGGTTGCCGAAGGCGTGGAAGAAGCGGCGCAGGCCGAAGCCTTGCGGGCACTGGGCTGCGACGAGGCGCAGGGCTACTACTTCGGCCGCCCCGAACCGGCGGAAGTCTTTGCGCAAAAATGGCTCGGAACTCCCGCTGGCGGATGAATAGGGGGGAGCCTGGAAAACCGTCGCGAGCCGGTCAGACGCGCAGCTGTACTGTGCCATTGCCGCCTTTCTCGAGCGTGAACATGTATGATATCCTGTTATTGTGGCGCGCGGTGGCGAATAGCCGAACGGCACCGCCTGGCGATTCCCGATTACCGGGGCCGCACCAGCGCTTGTGCCGCTGACCCATCATGCGCCGCGCACTGCGGTTCCCCCGCCCATCCCGGCGTATATCGGTGCGCCGCCGCCGTGCAATCGCATGAGCCCTTGAGAAAAAGGGTGGCCTGTGAAGGGGTGCTCCGAAGTCCGACGTAAAGAGTGAATAAGAACACATAAAGGCTCGGTACGTAGTATGGAAGAAATCTTGCGCAAGCAAGCAAGCAAGCAAGCAAGCAAGCAAGCCTGACGTCCGCCGCGTCGGTCGCGTCTTCATAGACGGACCCGGGAGCCGGGCCATGAAGCTGGTGGATGAGGCCGTTGCACCCGTCGTCCATGCAAGGGGGATCGACGAAACAAAGGCCGCGCGAAGCAAGGCGTCTCCGGCGTCCCAAGGGGCCTATGTGGGGCTGACGTCCCAAGGGTGCCTCGGTACCTACGATAAGTCGCGCTCTGGGGGGTTACCCCAGCACACGCGCCGCGTGCGGTGGCGCCATCCCCCGGCGTTTCTCAATACCTCGCTGGTTTTTCCGAAAGCCCTGTTGCAGGGCGGGCGCGCCGACCCCTTGTTTTACTTCCGACCGTCGCATCTTGCGACTCCTTACCGCCGGCATCGCGCTTGGCTTTCACGGTGGTATCCGCACCCAGCGTGAGCGGGGCCCATCTCATGCCCGGAAAAATCCCCTTGCTCGTGAAAGTGGGTATAGCCCCCGCGGTGGCTGGGCTCATTGTACTGATCATCCTTGCGTGGCAAGTCTATATTACCAGCGGAATCGAACGGGACGCGGCGGCGATCAATTTGGCGGGTAGCCAGCGGATGCGACTGTTCAAACTCGTGTTATTGACGGAGCAATACCTGGAGCACGGAGAACCGAAAATACGGGCCTTGATTGATCAGGAGATGACGACCTTTGAGGCTATCCTGCATGGGCTTAAACACGGTGACCCGCGGTATACCCTCAAGAGCACGGACGATCTGGAGCTCATCGCCTACCTTGATAAGAGGGTGGATGAGTGGAACAAGACCATCAAGCCCCTGTTTCAGAATGTTCTCGCCGCATCAGCTTCCAGGGAAACCCTCCGGACCTTGAAGGATCACGTGGAAGAGTATGTGACGCGTATAGACACATTGGCTGCCCTTCTTCAAGCTGATTCCGAGAAGAAGGTAGCGGCACTGTACCATCTGTTATGGGTATTCCTGTTGGCGAACATCGTCATCGGGCTGGGGAGCCTGATTTATATCCACCTGATTATTCTCAAACCAATAAAGATATTCGCGGAGACATCGCGGGCCATAGCCGCGGGAGACCTCTCAAGGGCGGTGCCGGTCCTGTCGAAAGACGAGATCGGAGAGCTGGCAAGCGACTTCAATGAGATGTCTGCCCGTCTCAAGAACCATATCGAGACCCTGCGTCAGAAAACAGTCGAGCTGGAAGCTCAGAAAGCCCTGATCGAGACCGACCGGCGCGCCATCCTCGGACTCAAGAAATATGCCGAGGACATCATCGCGAGCCTTCCCGCGGGGCTGATCGTGGTGGACGACGCCCTGAAAGTGCTCAGTGTCAACCGCTCCTTCCGCGAGCTGTTCGGCCGGAGGAACGAGGAGGATTTTTCCGGGCGCGACCTCGAGGATATCCTGCCGCTGCCCGGGCTGCGGCAGCAGGTGCAAGCCGTCCTCGAGAGCGGCACGGCCGTGCGCGGCATCGCCGCCGTATTGGGCAAGAAACAGTTGCGCCTCGCCCTCGCTGGAATCCGTCTTGCGGAAGAAGAAGAAGAAGAAGAAGCCCGGCTGCTTGTGGTCGTGGAGGACGTGGCCGAGGAGGAGCGGCTGCGCGCGGAAGCGCACGCCCACGAGCAGCGCTTCCACGATTTGGTGCAGGGGCTCGACGCCATCGTCTGGGAAGCGGATGCGGCCACGCTCGCCTTCACCTTCGTCAGCCGGCGCGCCGAGGCGATCCTGGGCTACCCGGTCGAGCGCTGGCTCGCCGAGCCCGGCTTCTGGGTGGGCTTGATTCACCCGGAGGATCGTGAGCAGACCCTCGCCCTGTACCGGGAGGCCACGGCGCAAGGGCGCGATCATGCGTTCGAGTACCGGGCGGTGGCCGCCGACGGCCGCGTGGTCTGGCTTCAAGATATCGTCCATGTGGTGCGGGATAAGGAAAGCCAGGCGCAGCGGCTGCGCGGCGTCATGGTGGACCTCACCGCGCGCAAGGACATGGAATCGCGCCTCGCGCACCTGGCAAGCCACGATGCGCTCACCGGCTTGCCCAACCGCGCCCTGCTGCTCGACCGCCTGGGCCAGGCGCTGACGCGCGCCGCCCGCCACCGGCGCGTGGCGGCGGTGCTGTTCCTCGACCTCGACCGCTTCAAGTTCGTCAACGACAGCTTCGGCCACAACATGGGCGACCAGTTGCTCAAGGCCGTGGCCCAGCGCCTGAGCAGCTGCGTGCGCACGGACGATACGGTGGCGCGCCTCGGGGGCGACGAGTTCGTCATTGTGCTGGAGGACATGGCGCACGCCCGGGATGCCGCGCTGATCGCGCAGAAGATGCTCGATCAGTTCACGCAACCATTCCGGGTCGAGGACTCCGAAGCCGGCACGCAGGAATTCTATTTCACCGTCTCGATCGGCATCAGCCTCTACCCGAGCGACGGCGAGGATGCCCACACGCTCCTGAAAAACGCCGACGTCGCCATGTACCGGGCCAAGGAGCAGAGCGGGAACAGTTACCAGTTTTTCACCCCGGAGCTAAACGCCCGGGCGCACCGCCGCCTGAATCTCGAGAGCGCCCTGCACCGGGCCCTCGAGCAGGAGCAATTCGTGCTGCACTATCAGCCGCAGGTAGACCGGCAAACAGGAAAAATCACCGCAGTGGAGGCGCTGCTGCGCTGGCGCCATCCGGAACAGGACCTCATTGCGCCGGAAGAGTTTATACCGCTGCTGGAGGAGACCGCCCTGATCGTGCCGGTCGGCGAGTGGGTGCTGCGCGCGGCTTGCATGCAGCAGCGCGCCTGGCGGGACGCCGGTCTAGCTTCGTTGCGGGTCGGAGTCAATCTTTCCGTGCGCCAGCTTCGACACGGGCGTTTCGTCGACAGTGTGGTACGGACCCTTGCGGACACGGGCATGGAGCCGGGTCACCTGGAGCTCGAGATCACCGAGAGCACGATTATGCGGCAGGTCGAGGAGGTGCTCGGGATGTTGCGTGCGCTCAGCGCCTTGGGGGTTGACCTCGCCATGGACGATTTCGGCACGGGTTATTCCTCGCTCAGCTATCTCAAGCGCCTGCCCCTCAGCACCATCAAGATCGACAAATCCTTTGTAGGGGATATCACGACCGACGAGGACGATGCGGCCATCGTGGCCGCCACCATCGCCATGGCGCACAGCCTGCGCCTCAAGGTCGTAGCCGAAGGCGTGGAGACGCGGGAGCAGTTCGACTTCCTGTGCGAGCGGGGCTGCGACGCCATGCAAGGTTATTTTTTCAGCAAGCCGTTGCCGGCGGAGGAAATTCCTCGCCTGCTGCAGGCCCGGCATTCCAATTTCAATTGCAGCCGATAGTCGCTGTTGCGGATTCGGGCACCGGGGGGTGCTCAAGCTCGGCGGTTATACCCCCAAGCGGAGGAACGAGATCCGGGCGGCTTTCACTTCCGGCCTCGCTGGAAATTGGGAAAAAGGGTAAACTGTGAAAGGGCGCTCAGCGTCACCCCGCCCGTTTCGCGAGAGCTTCGGCCCAGGTGACCCATGACTTATATCGCGCCGGCGATTCCAGCCGACGAACTGGAGAGGCTCGCCGAACTCGATGACTTCGATATCCTTGATACCGCAGCCGAGGAAGCGTTCGACAGCTTGACGCGGCTCGCCGCCTCCATCTGCGGCACACCGATCGCTTTGGTTTCCCTGATCGACACCCACCGGCAGTGGTTTAAATCACGAGTGGGGCTGGAGGCGACCGAGACCCCGCGCGAGGTCTCCTTTTGCGGGCACGCGCTTCACAACCCCGACGAGCCCTTCGTCGTTCCCGATGCGTCGCGGGATCCGCGCTTTCGCGACAACCCCCTTGTGACGGGGCCGCCAGGCATTCGCTTTTATGCGGGCATGCCGCTCAAGACGCGGATCGGGAGCGCAATCGGCACACTTTGCGTAATTGACCGTGTGCCGCGCGACCTGTCTGACGCGCAGCGTGAAGCGCTGGCGACTCTCGCCCGGGCTGTGGTTACGCAGCTTAAACTACGTCGGCGTCTCTCCTTGGTGACCCAGTATTTAGAGGCGTTCACGGAACATGTACCGAACCCGATTTGGATCAAGAACGAACGAGGCGAATATGTCTCAGGCAATGCTGCGCTGTTGGCGCTGCATCGCGTCGATGCCCGGGCGCTGCCAGGAAAGACCGATTACGATTTCTGGCCCGAGGAGGTGGCGTGCGCGATGCAGGCCAACGACCAGACGGTGCTCAGTACAAACCAGATGCTCAAGACGATCGAGACGACGGACAGGGGCGCACGGCATTGGCTGGTTCACAAATTTCCAGTGTATGTCGGTGGTCAACGCTTTGTCGGGGGCACCGCGACGGACGTTACCAAGGAGATCGAGCGCGAGCGCGCGCTCACCCGGCACGAACAGTTCTACGCCATGCTGTCTCAGGTGAACGCCGCGCTCGCCCGGGCAAGCGACGTCGACTCGCTATGCCGTGACGTCTGCCGCGCGGCGGTCGATGTGGGCGGGCTGAAGATGGCCTGGATCGGTCATCTCGAGGCATCCGCGGGAGCGGGGGAAGTGCGGCCGATCGTCTGGGTCGATCGCCAGAGCGACTATCTCGCTGGAATGACCGTCGGCGGCCTGGCGGACAACCTGTTCAAGACGGAACTCGCAACGGCGACGCTTGCCACTGGGGATGTCCAAGTCTCGAACGATATCGCCGCCGACCCACACGTCCGCTTCAGGGAAGAAAAGCTCGCGCGCGGCTACCTGGCCCATGCGGTGCAGCCGCTATGGGTCGGCGGAATACCCTGGGGCGCGATCGGCCTATACGCCGGGGAAAAGGGCTACTTCGACGCGCTTAGCCTGGGCATTGCGAAGGAGCTTGCCGGGGAACTCTCGTTCGGTCTCGACCGCCTGGAGAAGGCCAGGCGGCTGCACTATCTCTCCTTCTACGATGCGGTGACCGGCCTGCCCAACAGGGCTTTGCTCGAGGATAGGATTCGGGCGGTGGCATCGCAGATCGACCGCGGTTGCCTGTTGCTCGCCGGCGTGGGGCGCCTAGAGGAGATTGCTGCCACTGCGGGGACCAGCACGACTGACGCCGTCCTGAAGCAGGCCACGCGGCGGCTGCAAGAGAACACCCCGGACAAGGCCACGCTTGGTTATGTCGGCAGAGGAGTATTCGCCCTGTTCCTTCCCGAAGCCGATCCGGCCAATCTTTCCCGCTTCGCCACGCAATGTCTGGCGGGTGCGCTCGCGGCGCCTTACACGATCGGTGACCACGAGATAGGATGCCCCGTTCATCTCGGCGCATCGTTTTTCCCGAAGGACGGCACGACGCCTGACGCATTGCTGGGCGCCGCCGAGCAGGCCTTGCACAGAGCCCGCGCCCAAGGCGAGCTCTTCTGCTTTTACGATAAGGACGTCAGCCAAGCGGCCGAGGAACAATTGCGCCTCGAAGCCGAGCTGCGCCGAGCCATCGGTCGCGCAGAGTTCGTCAACTACTATCAGCCCAAGGTCGATCTCGCCACCGGCAAGATCGTGGGCGCCGAAGCCCTGATGCGGTGGGTGCATCCCGAACGGGGACTGGTTTCGCCGGCGCAGTTTATTCCTGCGCTCGAGGCCTCGGGCCTGATCCTCGAATCAGGCAAGCAAGTACTTGCCCATGCGATCGCCGATTGGCGCAGATGGCGAGATGCGGGCTTTAACCCGCCGAGGATCGCGATCAACGTCACCCCCGCACAGCTCAAAAGCACCAATTTTCTTCATGATATCGAGACCGCGCTCGCGGCAAACGGCGGCGAGCCGGCGGCGCTGGCGATCGAACTGACTGAAAGCAGTTTGATGAGCGATATACAAAAAACGTCCGCGGTGCTGCGGGCCGTGAGAGAACTCGGCATTACCATCGCCATCGACGACTTCGGCACAGGCTACTCGTCGCTCGCCTACCTTGTGTCTTTGCCCATTGACGAACTCAAGATCGACCGCGCCTTTGTCGTGAAAATGACCGTGGATCCCGCATACATGGCACTCGTCAGCACCGTCATCTCCCTTGCCCGCAACCTGAATCTCAAGGTCGTGGCCGAGGGCGTGGAGACCGAGGAGCAAGCCAACCTGCTGCGGCTCCTGAAGTGCCAGGAAGCACAGGGCTACCTTTACAGCCCGCCGGTTCCCGCCGAGCGCTTCCCCGCGCTGCTGGCCGCAACCTGAGCAAACCGCACGGCACACCGTACATCCGCTCGTCGGAAGCTTGGGCGAGCGCTCGGCATACGCATTTACCCGGTTTTAAACCCGCGAAACCGCGAAACTTTCGGGATCAGACCAGCGCTTCCAGCCCTTTACGGGTGAAAAAATCCGTGCCGGGCGAATGACCCGCCGGCACGGCGGTTGCGGTGAAGAAGGGGGAGAGGTGGGATGAGGGTCAGCCACCGCTAATTCGGTCAATTCGATCCAAACTGCTTGATCGCCGCCGTGAAACCCGGAGACAGCGGCGCTTCCTTGTGCACCAGGTTGTAATGGCAGGCGATGCAGTTGGTCTTGTCCTTTTTGATGGCGTCGTCGTGTGCCCGTTGGCCCCGTTTGCGGGTCGGTACGATCGCCTCCATGACGTGGCAGGTCCGGCAGGTGTGGCTGTCCTCGTTCAGCATCTTCAGCCGCGCCCGCTCCGCCATGGTCGCCCGCTTGGCCTCGAAGAGCTCCGGTTTCGTCCAATCGTGGCTGAGCTCCGAGATCAGATCGTGCGTCCCCATGACGTGGTCCCACACCGCCGGCCAGAAACGCTTGGCGACATGGCACTGGCCGCATTCCGGCCGCACCCCGGAGGCGTTGGTGTAGTGCCTGGATTGCTTGTACTCCTCGTAGATGTAGGTCATCGAGTGGCACGAGACGCAAAACTTGGTCGAGTTGGCCTGGATGTTGAGCCCCTCGGCGGCAACGAACGAGAGGCCGAGGGCCAGCACCACGCCGAGGAGCGCGAGCACGCCGTTGACCGGGTTTTCGAAGAACGCGTGGAGCGCGCGCCACAACGCGCGCCCACGCGTACGCAGGGAGGACTTGTTACTTGAGCTCGACTGCATTGATGTGCCCATCCTTCTTGCCGAGCGTGAGCTTGAGCGGCAGACTCACATAGTGGAACCGGGTGGTGACGTTGTCGTCATGCACGGCAATTCCCATCGGATAGGTCTGTCCCCCCGCCAGGGCAAGGTCATCCTTCTGGCCGGTATTGAGCTTGCGCTTGATGTACACCGTCCACATCCCTTTCGCGTGGCTGCCGGTGGCCATCAGGTCGCCGGCCGAGCCTTCCGGTTTCAGGTTGTTCATGAACTTGGGCAAGATGTCGCCGTTCTTCCATTTGTGGTTCGAGTCGAAGGCCATGCGGTTGCCATCGTTGAGCAGCGGCGCCTTCGGGTTGCGGAACTGGGCGTCGGTGAGCGCCGCCGCGCCGCCGTTCTTCGCCGGGTCGAACATGAACTTGGGCTGCTTCTTCTCGTCGTCCCAGTTGGCGTCGAACGGCTTCGTGCCGGAGTCGAAGTTGCGGTACTGGAAGACGTAGGAATCGTCCGCGTGTTTCACCGGATTGGAGCGGTTGGCGCGCCACTGCCACAGATCGAGGTAGGCGCCCTTGGCGTAAAGTGCGTCGAGAGCCGCCTTGTCCTTCACCTTGTCCCAGCCGCCCGCGTCGTCCATGGCGGTGCGCGTCTCGGGCAGGTACTTGCGGATGTCGCTCTTCTTCATGCCGCCCTTGCCGAGAACGGGATGTGCCTCCACGGCTTCCTTCTTGGGCGCGTTCGGCATATCGCGCATGGAGTTGTGGCAGGTGACCCAGCAGCCCTGGTGGTTGAAATCGGGCACCCCCTTGCCGTCCCCGAGCATGACGCTGAACCGGTCCTCGTAGGAGACCTTCGCCTTGCCCGCCTTCACGTCCTTGTTGGTGCGGTTGCTGGCATAGGTTTCCCACTTGCCGTCCTTGTATACGATGTATTCGTGGTAAATGCCGGCCTCTTTCGCCGGCCAGCTTGCCTTGAGGTAGATATGTTCCTTGTCGTAAGCCGCCTGGACGCTGACCTTGATCGAGCCGGCCTTGCCGGGGATGGGATCGGGCTCGAGCCTCTTGCCGCTCGCGATCGTTTTGCCGATGTCGGCTTCCTCTTCGGCATGGCACTCCTGGCAGTTCTTGCCCTCGCGCACACCGGTGGCGCCGGCCTTGTGCGAGGCGCTCAGCATCCACTCCTGCGATGACTGCCCCGGATAGAACAGCGTGATCCGGCTTTGCGGGACGGAAGCCCAGTTGACTTTTTCGGCATCGAGCGCGTGGGCCGTGCTGCTGCCGGCAATCCAGATCAGATCCCGCTCGCGAGCGCCACCGTAATGGCAAACTGACGTTGCATGTGTCTCCTCCTCAGCTGATCAGGGCGGCCAGAGTCGTTGGGCCGTGCGAAACACAACGCAAACCGCATGCCACGGTGCGTGCGGGTAAAAAAACCAATATTTACAGTTGGTTAAGTAATGTCTGCGTGAGCTTTCTGTCTGGGAAACAGGACAGGTGTCACGATTCCGTGACAATTCCCCAGCGCTTCATGTGCACGTAAAGATTCTGGCGGGAGAGACCCGAAAGGCGCGCGGCCTCGGAGACGTTGCCATCCGCGGCCTTGAGGAGCTGTTCGAAGTAGGCGCGCTCGAACTGCTCGCGCGCGGCCGCGTAGAGAACCGGGTAGGCCGATTGGCCGTTGTCGGCAGGCCGGGTGAAGTCGCTGAGATCGGAGGCGTTGATCGGACCCTGCGGCTTGAGCGCGACCAGTCGCTCGACGACGTGCTGCAGCTCGCGCACGTTGCCGGGCCAGTGCGCGGCCTCGAGCAGGCGCATCGCTTCGGGTGCGATCGGGCCGACCTCCTTGCCGAAGCGCTGGTTGTAGAGATCGAGAAAGTGGAGCGCGAGCGGCACGATGTCCTCGCGCCGCTCGCGCAGCGGTGCGATGCGCAGCGCGACGACGTTAATGCGGTAATAAAGATCGGCGCGGAAGCGCCCCTCGCGCACCTCGGTCTCGAGGTTCCTGTTGGTGGCGCAGATCAGGCGGAAATCGCTCGTGCGCGACTGGGTGCTGCCGAGCCGCATGAACTGGCGCTCCTGCAGCACGCGCAACAGGCTCGACTGGAGCTTGGCGCTCATGTCGGTGATCTCGTCGAGAAACAGCGTGCCGCCGGTGGCTTGCTCGAAGCAGCCGGGTGTGGTCTTGGCGGCGCCGGTGAACGCGCCCCGCTCGTAGCCAAAGAGCGTGCTCTCGAGGAGCTGCTCGGAGAGTGCCCCGCAGTTGACCTCGAGCAGGCGGGCCGCGGCGCGCGGGCTCCAGGCGTGGATGAGCTTGGCCACCAGCTCCTTGCCGGTGCCGGACTCGCCCTCGACCAGCACCGTGGTATCGAGCGGCGCGATCTGGCGTACCTGCTCGAGCAGCCGCTCGGTCGCCGCCGAGCGGCCGATAATGACGGGTTCACCACGGCGCGCATCGAGTGTCGCGCGCAATTGCGCGATCTCGCGATAGGCGCCGTCCACCTCGAGCGCCTTGGAGAGGATTCCCTCGAGCTCATCCAGGTTCTCGAACGGCTTGGTGAGATAATCGAACAGCCCTTCGCGCACCGCGCGCACCGCGTCGCGCACGTCCGCATAGCCGGTGATGAGGATCGCCACGAGTCGTGGGCGTTCGCGGCGCAGTTCGGCGAACAGCTCAAGCCCGTTGCCGTCCGGCAGGCGCTGGTCGAGCAGTACCAGGTTGTAGTTCGTGGCGCGGAACTGTTTCCATGCCTCGGCCACGCTGGCCGCGCAATGCAGCTCGACGGGCCGGGTGCGCAGCAGATCCTCGAACAGCCGGCGCGTGTAGCGGTCATCGTCAACCAGCAGTATCTTGGCTTTCATTGCCATCCTCTCTTATCGTTTCCGGCAGCCAGATCGTGAAGCATGCCCCGCCACTTGGCTGGTTGGCGGCGGTGACGCTGCCGCCGTGCAGCGTGGCGATGTGCTGGACCACCGCCAGGCCGAGCCCGGTGCCACCCGCGCGTGTGGTGAAAAAGGGCGTGAACAGCCGCTCCATCACCTCCCGGGTCATGCCCGGCCCGTGGTCGCACACGGCGAGTATCCAGCCGGGCTCGCTCGTGCCGGTATCGCGGCGCAGGTTTATCTCGATCGGTCCGCCGGGATTCGCCTGCGCGGCGTTGGTGAGGAGATTGAACAGCGCATGGCGAATCAGCACCGGATCCACGTCGAGGGTCGCCGGTTCGCCCGGCGGCTCGAAGTTGACCTTCGCCGCGCTTGCCGAGGTCTGTCCGAACAGCGATAGGGTGTCGGCAACGAGCGTGCCGAGATCGGTGCGCTGGCGCTCGCAGCGTGCGATGCGGGTGAAGTCGAGCATGCGCTGCACGAAACCGCGGCAATGCTCGCCGGCGCGACGGATCTCGGTGAGCAGCTCGCGGGTGCGTGGCGGGTTGCCGGGCTCCCGCTCGGCGAGCTGGGCGAGGTTCATGACGCCGACCAGCGGGTTGTTGAACTGGTGGGCAACCTCCCCGATCATCGTGCCGACTGCCGAGAGTTTCTCCATCTGCACGATGTGCGCGTGTTCGCTGTTGAGCCGGCTGAGGCGCAGCTCGGCCTCGCGCTGACGACGGTAGACGGACCGGAACAGCCCGTAGAGTGCCCCATAGAGGATCAAGCCGCCGGCCCCGGAAACGGCCCAGAGCAGCCACATGCCATGGCGTATGGTGGTGAGCAGCGGCTCGGCATTGCGGTACAGTGCAAATGTGCCGTCGATCTCCGCCCCGGCGGTACCTGGCTTTTTCACCGAGAACGGCACGTAGAATTCGACGAGCGGGATATCGGGCAGCCGCTCCTCGGCGTGTGAGGTGCGCTCCTGGGGATTGAAGACCGCGGCCGCGCGGCCGGCGATCGCCTGGTGAAGCCGCTGCTCTCCGCCCACCACCTTGCCGATCAGGAATGGGTCGTCGGACCAGATGATGCGGTTGGCCGGATCGTAGATCTTGATGCGCACGG
>JAIESJ010000188.1 GCA_019746155.1 Burkholderiales bacterium | reverse complement strand
TAAATTTTTTCTTTCTTAAAAAAAACCCACACCCCCGTACGGGGGTGTGGGGCTTGGTTGTGGGGTTTTCACGCCTCCACTCATTCACGCCTTCACCTACATGATCATGACTTTTCAAACTTTTATCTTTTACTTCTTTTCGGCGGTCCTGATCTTCGCCGCGCTGCGCGTGATCACCGCGCGCAACCCGGTGCATGCCGCGCTGTTCCTGGTGCTCGCGTTTTTCACTTCGGCCGGCATCTGGATGCTGCTGCAGGCCGAGTTTCTCGCCATCGCGCTGGTGCTGGTCTATGTCGGCGCGGTAATGGTGCTGTTCCTGTTCGTGGTGATGATGCTCGATATCAATCTGGCGCGGCTGCGCGAGGGCTTCTGGAGCTACTTGCCGCTGGGCGGAGTGGTCGCGCTGCTGCTGGTGGCCGAGATGGTGCTGGTGCTGGTGAGCCGCTATTCGGGCCTCGCCGACATGCCCGCGCCGCCGCCGCTGCCCGCCGGCTACAGCAACACCAAGGAACTGGGCCGGCTGCTTTATACCGAATACGTCTATCCGTTCGAAATCGCGGCGGTGATCCTGCTGGTCGCGATCGTGGCGGCGATTGCGCTGACCCTGCGCCGCCGCAAGCACACCAAGTACATGGATCCTGCGGAGCAGATCAGGGTGCGGCGTGAAGACCGTGTGCGCATCGTGTCGATGCCGTCGGAAAAACCAGTGAAGGGTGAATGAGTGAAGGGTGAAGGGGCAAAACTTGATCTCCCTCTCCCCCGCGCTGGGGGAGAGGGCCGGGGTGAGAGGGTTCACCCTTTACCCTTCACTTTTCACTCAAGAAGGGGAGTTGAGTGATTTCACTGTCGCATTACCTGGTATTGGGCGCGATCCTGTTCGCGATCAGCGTGGTCGGGATTTTCCTCAACCGCAAGAACGTGATCGTGCTGCTGATGGCGATCGAACTGATGCTGCTCGCCGTCAACATGAATTTCATCGCCTTCTCGCATTTCCTCGACGATCCGGCGGGTCAGGTGTTCGTGTTCTTCATCCTGACGGTGGCGGCGGCGGAGTCGGCGATCGGGCTGGCGATCCTGGTGGTGCTGTTCCGCAACCTCAATACGATCAATGTCGAGGACCTCGACAGCCTTAAAGGGTGAGCAAGTGAATAGTGAACGAGCAAAAGCTCGCGAAAATTACCCTCTCCACCGCAACCGGGGGAGAGCCTGCGCAGCAGGCGAGGGGGGTGGGCAGGGCGAGGGGATCGCCCGTTCACCCGTTCACCCACTCACTGTAGGTTAAAACATGACGTCGATGCAGAAACTCTACCTTCTCGTGCCGCTGGCGCCGCTCATCGGCGCCATTGTCGCGGGGTTGTTCGGCTGGGCGATCGGCCGCCGCGGCAGCCACCGGGTGACCATCATCGGCATGGTGATCTGCACGATTGCATCGGGTATCGTTTTCTACGACGTGATGACGAACGGCAGGCTGTTCAACGGCCCGGTCTACACCTGGATGCTGTCCGGCAACACGCGTTTCGAGATCGGCTTCCTGATCGACCAGCTATCGGCGACCATGATGGTCGTCGTGTCCTTCGTATCGCTGATGGTGCATATCTACACCATAGGCTACATGGCGGACGACCCCGGCTATCAGCGCTTCTTCAGCTACATCTCGCTCTTCACCTTCTCGATGCTGATGCTGGTGATGAGTAACAACTTCCTGCAGCTGTTTTTCGGCTGGGAGGCGGTCGGCCTGGTGTCGTACCTGCTGATCGGCTTCTGGTACACGCGTCCCACGGCGATCTACGCCAACCTCAAGGCGTTCCTGGTGAATCGCGTCGGCGATTTCGGCTTCCTGCTCGGCATCGCGCTGGTGCTGATGTATTTCGGCACGCTCGACTACGCCGCGGTGTTCGCCAACGCGCCCAGCCTTGCCGGCAACACCATCGAAATTTTCCCGGGAGCGGTGTGGTCGCTGATGACCGTGATCTGCGTCCTGCTGTTCATCGGCGCCATGGGCAAGAGCGCACAGTTCCCGCTGCACGTATGGCTGCCCGATTCAATGGAAGGCCCGACCCCGATCTCGGCACTGATCCATGCCGCGACCATGGTGACGGCGGGTATTTTCATGGTGGCGCGCATGTCGCCGCTGTTTGAACTGTCGGACACCGCGTTGTCGTTCGTGATGGTGATTGGCGCCATCACCGCCTTCTTCATGGCGCTGATCGCGACGGTGCAGTACGACATCAAGCGCGTGGTCGCGTATTCGACGCTGTCGCAACTGGGCTACATGACGATGGCGCTCGGCGCCTCGGCCTACTCGGCGGCGATCTTCCATCTGTTCACACACGCATTTTTCAAGGCGGTGCTGTTTCTCGGCGCCGGTTCGGTGATTATCGCCCTGCACCACGAGCAGGACATGCGCAAGATGGGCGGGCTCGCGAAATACATGCCGGTCACCTATGCCACGGTGCTGATCGGCGCGCTGGCCAACGCCGGGCTTCCCCCGTTCGCCGGGTTTTTTTCGAAAGACACGATCATCGAGGCGCTGCACGCCTCACCCCTGGCCGCTTCCGCATTCGCCTACCCGCTGGCGGTGGCCGGCGTGCTGGTCGGCGGCTTCTACTCCTTCCGCCTCGTGTTTTACGCTTTTCACGGCAAGCCTCGATTCGATGATCCGCATCATCCGGACGTGAAAGAAGTGGAAGCCGAACGCGCGGCGGCGGGCCAGCACGACGACCATGGACATGACGATCATGCGCCCCACGAATCGCCGTGGGTCGTCACCCTGCCGCTGGTGCTGCTGGCGATTCCCTCGATCTGCGCCGGCTGGGTGATCGGCGAGTTCGTGTTTGGCGGCTATTTCGGCAACTCGATCCACGTGGTTGCCGCGCATCCGGCAATCGCGGAACTCGCACGCGAGTTTCGCGGCGTCGTACCCATGATCCTGCACGGCTTTACCTCGCTGCCCTTCTGGCTGGCATTGGCGGGCGCCGTGACGGCGTGGTTCCTCTACATCGCGCGGCCGGAGCTGCCGGCGGTGCTGCGCAGGAAGGCGGGGCTGCTGGTGACGATACTCGTGGAGAAGTACGGTTTCGACCGCTTCAACGACTGGTTCTTCGCCGGCGGCGCGCGCAGGATCGGCAACGGACTGTGGCGCGGCGGAGACGTGGCCGTGATCGACAACTTCTTCGTCAATGGCTCGGCGCGCCTGATCGGCTGGTTCTCGACGGTGATCCGCCATTTCCAGTCGGGGTTCATCTACCACTATGCCTTTACCATGATCATCGGCATTCTCGTGTTGCTGACCATGGTATTCATGACCTAGTGATAAAATTCATTAAATAACAAGAAGTTACAATATAAATGCTGCTCGGTTTCCCGCTTCTGAGTCTCGCCATCTGGGCGCCCATCGTCGCCGGCGTCGTGGTGCTTGCCACTGGCTCCGACCGCAACGCCCGCGCCGCGCGCATGATCGCGTTGATCGGCTCGGTAGTCGGGTTCCTGGTGACGCTGCCGCTCTACTTCCGCTTCGATCCGCTCGCCGGCGGCTTCCAGTTCGTCGAACTGTCGCCCTGGATCGAGAGTTTCAACGTCAACTATCATCTCGGCATCGACGGCATCTCGCTGCTGCTGATTTTGCTCAACAGCTTCACCACGGTGCTGGTGGTGATCGCCGGCTGGCAGGTGATCCAGGAGCGCGTCGCCCAGTACCTGGCGGCGTTCCTGTTCCTGTCGGGCTTCATGAACGGCGTGTTCTCGGCGCTCGATGCGCTGTTGTTCTACGTGTTTTTCGAGGCGACGCTAATCCCGATGTTCATCATCATCGGCGTGTGGGGCGGGCCCAACCGCGTCTATGCCTCGGTCAAGTTTTTCCTCTACACGCTGCTGGGGTCGCTGCTGTCGCTGGTCGCGCTGATCTATCTCTACAACGCCGCGCAGGGCAGCTTCTCGCTGCTCGATTTCTACCGGCTGCCGCTGACGATGCCGCTACAGATCCTGATCTTCCTCGCGTTTTTCATGGCGTTCGCGGTCAAGGTGCCGATGTGGCCGGTGCATACTTGGCTGCCGGATGCCCATGTCGAAGCGCCCACCGGCGGTTCGGTCGTGCTGGCGGCGATCATGCTGAAACTCGGCGGCTACGGTTTTCTGCGGCTATCCCTGCCGATCGTGCCGGACGCGAGCCATGCTCTCGCCGGCTTCGTGATCGCGCTGTCGCTGATCGCGGTGGTTTACATCGGCCTGGTGGCGCTGGTGCAGTCCGACATGAAAAAGCTGATCGCCTATTCGTCGATTTCCCACATGGGCTTTGTTACGCTGGGGATTTTCATTTTCAACGCCCACGGCGTGGAAGGCGCGGTGATCCAGATGATCTCGCACGGTTTTGTGTCCGGCGCGCTGTTCCTGTGCGTCGGCGTGCTCTACGACCGTCTGCACTCGCGGAAAATCGCCGATTACGGCGGGGTGGTGAATACCATGCCGGTGTTCGCGGCGCTGTTCATGCTGTTCGCGATGGCGAATTCCGGATTGCCCGGCACCAGCGGTTTCGTCGGCGAATTCATGGTGATCATGGGCGCGATGAAGGCCGATTTCTGGTACGCATTCGCCGCGGCGACAACGCTCGTTTTCGGCGCCGCCTATACGCTGTGGATGTACAAGCGCGTGATTTTCGGCGCGGTCGCCAATGACCATGTCGCGCAGCTGCAGGACCTCAACATGCGCGAATTCCTGGTGCTGGGGCTGCTCGCTGCGGCGGTGCTGGCGATGGGTGTCTGGCCGAACCCGTTTGCGGAAGTGCTTCATACGTCGGTCAACGAGCTGCTCACGCACGTGATGCAGAGCAAACTTCCGGTGCAGTGAAAGATTCGCGATGAACTATATTCTTCCATTGTGGCCCGCCTATCCCGAAGTGTTCATGCTCGGGGTGGTGTGCGTGATCCTGATTGCCGACCTGTTCATCAGCGACGACAATCGCATCATCACCTACGCGCTGACGCAGGCCGCGCTCGCCGGCTGCTTCGCGGTCACCTGGGCCACCTCCAGCGCCGGGCCGACCTATACTTTCAGCGGCATGTTCGTCGACGATCTGATGTCGGACGTCCTGAAGCTCCTCACCTACATCGGCGTGATGCTGCTGCTGGTTTACTCGCGTGCCTACATCGCCGCGCGCGGCATGTTCCGCGGCGAATTTTTCGTGCTGGTGCTGTCCGCGACACTCGGCATGATGATCATGATTTCGGCCAATCATCTGCTCACGCTCTACCTGGGGCTGGAACTGCTCTCGCTCGCGCTTTACGCGCTGGTGGCGCTGCAGCGCGATTCGGCGGCGGCGACCGAGGCCGCGATGAAGTACTTCGTGCTGGGCGCGCTGGCTTCCGGCATGCTGCTCTACGGCATGTCGATGCTCTACGGCGCGACCGGCACGCTCGAAATCACGCGGCTCGCCGAGATCATTCTCGACGGCGGCGGCAAGGACCTGGTGCTCGTATTCGCGCTGGTCTTCATTGTTGCGGGACTGGGCTTCAAGCTCGGGGCGGTGCCGTTCCACATGTGGGTACCCGACGTCTATCATGGCGCGCCCACTGCGGTGACGCTGTTAGTCGGCTCGGTGCCGAAGCTCGCCGCATTCGCTTTCATCATGCGCCTGCTGGTGCAGGGCTTGGGAGCGGAGCAGCTGCTGGCCGAGTGGCGGCAGATGCTGATCATGATGGCGGTGCTGTCGATGGCGATCGGCAACATCACGGCGATTGCGCAAACCAATCTGAAAAGGATGCTGGCGTATTCGACGATCTCGCACATGGGTTTCCTGCTGCTCGGCATCCTGTCGGGCGACCTGAACGGCTACAGCTCGGGCATGTTCTACGTCGTGGTCTACGTGCTGATGAATCTCGGCACCTTCGGCATGATCATGCTGCTGTCGCGCAGCGGCTTCGAGGCCGAGAACCTCGACGATTTCAGGGGCCTCAACCAGAGGAGCCCGTGGTACGCGTTCATGATGCTGCTCCTGATGTTCTCGATGGCCGGCGTGCCGCCCACGGTCGGTTTCTACGCCAAGCTGTCGGTGCTGCAGGCGGTGGTCAATGCCGGATACCTGTGGCTGGCGGTGGCCGCGGTGCTGTTCTCGCTCATTGGCGCGTTCTATTACCTGCGGCTGGTGAAACTCATGTATTTCGACGCGCCACAGGACACCACGCCGATCGCGCCGCGCGCCGATGTGCATGCGCTGATGACGCTGAACGGTCTGGCAATGCTGGTGTTCGGCATCCTGCCCGAGCCGCTGATGGCGCTGTGCCTGAATTCGATCCAGGTGTCCCTCTAGGAGTTTGTCGGACTTGTGTTCGACAAACTCCTAAAATGAAAAGCACCAAAGAACGGGGCGAAAAGAACGCCATGCAAGAGATGTTTGTTCCGGCCGACACGGCGTTGCGACACGCAGGACTTCCTTCTTAAGCAGACTGTCGCCGAAGCATCGATCAGCCGCGATCCGTTAACGCCATGTGTTCCGATGAATAGGGCCAAGTCCGCCAGGCTGCTAGTGCTCGCCAGCCTGCCGTTTCTGACCGAGTACCTGCGGCGCAAGCAGGGACAGTGACCATGCCTGCCAACAAGCAACGGGACTTCACCGAAAAGCAGCTGGATTCGAAGCTGGTTTATGACGGGGGGCTGCTCAAAGTGCGCGAAGACCGCGTGCGGCTGCCCGACGGGAGGGAGGCGACGCGCGAATACATTCAGCATCCCGGCGCGGTGATGATGATTGCACTGCTGGATGAGGACACGCTCATTCTCGAGCGCCAGTTCCGCTATCCGCTGCGGCGGCATTTCTACGAGCTTCCGGCGGGCAAGATGGAAACGGCAGAGGACCCGCTGGCGACCGCGCAGCGCGAGCTGATCGAGGAGTGCGGCTATGAGGCGGAGTCCTGGCGCCACCTCGCCACGCTGCATCCCTGCATCGGCTACTCCGACGAGCGCATCGAGCTTTTTCTCGCGCGCGGCCTGAAATACGTCGGGCATGCGCTCGACGACGGCGAATTTCTTGAAGTGGTGCCGCTGAAAATTTCCGATGCGTTGAATTGGGTACGGTCGGGAAAGATCAACGAGGTCAAGACGGTCATCGGTCTGCTGTGGCTGGAAAGAATCACACAGGCAGGATGGTGAGCGGGGGCGGACCTTGCGCCGGCGCCGCCCGGGGCAGCTGAAGGTCAGCCTGCTGTTTTCTTGGGCCGGGAGACGGCCGCTTGCTCGCCAAGGCCGCCGAGCGGTTCCGGACCTTGGAACAGGAACCCCTGCCCGAACTGCGTGCCCATCTCGACTAGCAGCTTTACGACCTCGGGTTTCTCCACCCATTCGGCGATCACCTGTTTGTTCAACTCGCGCGCGACGTCGTTCAATGCCTTGACGAAAATGCGGCTGCCTTCGTCGGTGGCGAGATCACGGATGAAACTGCCGTCGATTTTCAGGTAATCGACTTCGAAGCGCTTGAGATAATAAAACGAGCTGAAACCGGCTCCGAAGTCGTCGAGCGCGAAGCGGCAGCCCATGTCCTTGAGTCTGCGGATGAAGGTGAGCGTGACGTCGATCTCCGACATCGCGGCCGTTTCCGTGATCTCGAACACCAGCTGGCCGGGGTCGACCTGGCTCGTGCGCAGCAGCGTGACGAAGCGCTGGATCCAGTGCTGGTCGGAGATGGAGACGCGCGACAGGTTCACGAAATAGCGCAGCTTCTGGCCCAACTGCCTGTTCTCGCGCATGAACTGAAGCAGTTTTTCGACCACCCGCATGTCGATTTCCTGCACCATCCCCATCGATTCGGCGAACTCGATGAAATGCTCGGGCAGGATGTATTTGCCGTTATGGTCGAGGACGCGCACTAGGATCTCATAGTGCACGGGCTTCTGGTCCTTCAGGCGCACCACCGGCTGGGAAAAAAGCACCAGGCGGTCTTCGTCGAGCGCGTCGCGCAGCTTCTTGGCCCAGTGAATGCGCTTGTGGGTGCTGCGCAGGGAATCGGAGGCCTGGTCGAACAGCGCGTAGCGGTTGCGGCCGAGATCCTTGGCCTGGTACATCGCGATGTCGACATTGGACAGCAGCGACGGCAGATCGCTGCCGTGGAAGGGGTAGAGCGCGATACCGATGGACGCGCTCAGATTGGAAATGATTTTCTGCTCGCCGGCCTGGAAGCGGTAATGACGGATGGCGTCGAGCGCGACCTCGGCGGTGTCGATTGCTTCCTTGCGCAATCCTCCAGGGAGGTGGAGTGCGAATTCGTCGCCGCCCAGCCGGTAGAGCTCCGCGGTGCCGGTGCGGGTCATGTCGCGCAGCACGCTGCCGACCCCGATGATGAGCTGATCGCCGGCACGATGGCCGAAATTGTCGTTCACGTATTTGAAGTGGTCGATATCGAGAAACAGCAGCGCACCCACGCCTGTCTCCTGCATCGCCGATTCGATGCGGCGCTGCAGGCTGTGGCGGTTGGGCAGATCGGTAAGCGAGTCGTGCATCGCCAGGTATTCGATGCGCTGGCTCGCCAGATGCTGCTCGGTGATGTCGCGCGCCGTGCCGCGGATGCCGAGCATTTCCCCATTCTCGTCGCTGGCGATGCGGGCGTTGATCCCGATCCAGCGGTCCTCGCCGCGGGCCGTGACAAGGTGCGTGACGTAGTTCCTGATTTCGCCGGCGCGCTTGAGCGTGGCCAGAAAGCGCCGGTTGGAGATATAGGACGGGCCTGTTTCGAAATCGAAAAAGCAGCGCCCGATGAGGTCTTTCGGCGCCAGGCCGAAAATGTCATGCGCGGCGTTGTTGAGATAGATGAAACGTCCTTGTGCGTCGGTGGTCCAGATCAGGTCGTGGGAGGTTTCGACCAGGTCGCGGTAGCGGTTTTCGCTCTCGAGCAGGAGCTGAATAATGCGGCGCTTTTCCGCCAGCGAACGCTTGACGGTTGCCAGTTCCTGGGAAGTCTTCTCGGCTTCCGAGTGGGGTGGCGAGGCGGCGAGGCGGTCGATCAGTTCTTTCGAGTAGCGGCGATGCCCTCCCGCCGTGCGCAATGCAACCAGCACGCCCTGTTCGTCCCAGCGCCGCAGTTTTTGTATCGGAATGCCCAGCATTGCAGAGGCTTCCTGAATGCTGTATTCCGGCTTTGATGTGGTGGACAACCCCGGCTCCCTCGTTGCGCTCAGCCCTGCCGTCCGCATGGGGCGGGACGGGCACGACTGCGCTGGCTGGTAAGTTTACCAAAGTCATCGCCGACCGGCTGAACCGCTGCCGCCAGCGTTTCATGGTTATCGTCCCAGCCCGGGACGAAAACTTAATCTGTTGAATATAATGTATTTATAGTAATACATGCCCCGTCATCTAATGGACCTGGTGAGATTCTCCCAATCCGTTCTGCCGCGAGACAAGACGGTTCATGAGCTTCAGATCGCGCGGATTCAGGCGCAGGGCGCTGTCGACCCAGATCTGCACGATGTCGAGCAGTTCGGAAAACTCGATCTGGTGTACGCGCCGCCGCACCGCCGCCAGCGCCGAGAGGCCGTTTCGCATGCGTTGTCTGCGCCGGATCAACTCCGCGACTGCGGTTTCGCCCTGGCCGTCTTCGGCCAGGACGTCGACGATGCCGAGCGTATGCATTTCCTCGGCGCTGTAGATCTTGCCGCTGGTGATCAGGTCTTCGGCGCTTTTCTGGCCGATCCTGCGTTCCAGGAACGAATAGGCGCCCATGCCGGGAAACAGGTTGAACAGGATTTCGGGGAAGCCGAAGCGCGCGCCTTTTTCGGCAACGATGACGTCGCCCGACAGCGCGGCCTCGAAACCGCCGCCCAGGCATTCACCCTGCACCAGCGAAATCGTGGTGACCGGCAGATCATGCCCGACGTAGTTGCGGTAGAGCACGTCGATGCAGGCGCGTCCGTAGCGCAGCAGACCCTGGCGGTCCTGGGCATCGATCAGCTGCTTGAACAGATCGAGGTCGCCGCCGAGATTGAAAACGCCGGGTACGGCAGAAGCCAGGACCACATATTCAATTGCGTGTTCTTCGCCATAGCAGTTAAGGTGTCCATCGCTGTGCGCGAGAAAATCATAGCAGGCGCGGATGTCGGCGAGCAGGCCCGGATTGAAGCACGGGCGCGGTTCGGGAGACCAGCGCGACCAGAAGGCATGGGTCTGTTTGTCGAAATGGGCGCGCAGTTGCGGCGAAAAATTGAACTCGATACCGTTTGGGATCGACTGGTTGGCGGGTTGCCGGCGTACTTCCAATACGGCGGCAGGAACATGCATTTCCATGGTACTTCTCCCCTTATAAATTGAAGTGATGCCACTCAGGAAACACTAAAACCGTGACCAAAGTCACCATAAGGATTTAAAGGCACATTTTATTAAAATGCAAATCTAACATTTTGTTAGATTTTTAATTTATTGTTTAAAAACAGAAGGTAACATTACCTTGCCCGGAGCGGTCCGCGAGAAAACCTATCAATTTTCCTAAAAAGTTGCCGCCGCGACGCAACATCAAGGTATCAAAAGGTGCCGAAGGCGCCACCGACGCGAATTTGACTCGGACGGCAGGAGCGGTTAAAAGCTGGGGTGACAATTCATATAATTCACATATATAACTGATGTGATTCGCGCGGTTCTACGTTTGCTGTTGCGCCTGCTGTTGCGCGTGAAAATCGAAGGGGACACGCGGCAACTTCTTCGCGGCAGATCGCTCATCGTCGCCAACCATGATTCGCTGCTGGACGGCGTTTTGCTCGGGCTGTTTCTGCCGGGGATGCCGACCGTCGTGCTGACGCGCGAGATGGTCAGGTCGCGGCTGGTGCGCTGCCTGATGACGGTGCTGCCGTGCGTCGTTCTCGATTCCTCGCATCCGCTCGCTGTCAAGCGGCTGATCCGCCAGATTCAGCGCGGCCGGACGGTGGCTATCTTCCCGCAGGGACGCATGTGCACGACCGGCGGCATCATGAAGGTCTACGATTCCGCGGGTGTCATCGCCTCGCGCTGCGACGCCGGCATCATCCCGGTCGGGATCACCGGCACGCTGTATTCGCACTTTTCAAACACGGGCGGCCGTTTTCCGCGGCGCTGGCTTCCTCGCGTGACGCTGTCGGTCCAGCCGGCCGTCAAGCTGCCGGCGCTTCCGGCGCTGCCGCCACGCCAGCGCCGGCGCCGGCTCGCCGACGAGATGCTGAAGATCATGCAGCACATGATGTTCGCTGCGCGGCCGCGGCGGACACTGTTCGAGGCTTTTGTCGACGCCGTCGAACTGCACGGCCGCGGCGCCATGGTCATCGAGGACGCGCGCGAGCAGCCGGAATCTTACGGCGAGCTGCTCAAGACAAGCCTGGCATTGGGACGGTTGTGCACGCGCATCAGCAGCGAAGGCGAAATTGTGGGCGTGCTCATGCCCAACCTGAGCGCAACGGTGTGCCTGCTGCTGGGGTTGTCCGCAATGCGCCGCATTCCCGCCATGCTCAATTACACTTCGGGGCCGGAGGCGATGCAGGGGGGCGTGCGTCGCGGCCGGCATCACGACGGTGATCACTTCCCGCCTTTTCGTCGAAAGGGCGCGGCTCGAATCGAGCATCAGGGCGCTTGCCGGCGTCAACCTCGTCTATGTGGAGGATCTGCGTGCGGGTCTGGGACTGGGTGACAAGCTGTGGCTCATCGGCAGGGCGCTCCCCCGGCCGCGTGCCGTGATCAGGGCGACCGATCCAGAAGAGACGGCGGTGGTGCTGTTCACCTCGGGCTCGGAATCGCGGCCGAAAGGCGTGGCATTAAGCCATGGCGCAATCCTTGCCAATGTGGCGCAAATGCAGGCGGTGATCGATTTCGGGCCGAACGACAAGTATCTCAACGCGTTGCCGATGTACCACACCTACGGGCTCATCGCCTGCACGCTGATGCCGCTCGTCACCGGCACGCGCCTGTTCCTCTATACCACACCGCTGCGCTATCGTGCGATTCCCGAGCTGGCTTACACGCGCGACTGCACCTACGTCTTCGGCACCAGCACTTTCCTCGGCCATTACGCGCGCCAGGCGCATCCCTACGATTTTTACCGGACGAGGGTCGTGGTCTCCGGTGGCGAGAAGCTCCAGTCCGAGGTTGCGGAACTGTGGCTCAAGAAATTCGGCCTGCGCATCATGGAAGGCTACGGCGCGACCGAATGCGGACCGGCGATGGCGCTCAATACGCCGCTCTGCTTCCGTGAGGGCACGGTGGGCCGCTTCCTGCCGGGCATCGAATACCGGCTGATCGAAATGCCAGGCATCCGCGACGGCGCTGTATTGCACGTGCGCGGCCCCAATCTCATGCGCGGTTATTACTTCTACGAGCAGCCGGGCGTGCTGCATCCGCCGCGCTCGGAGGTCGGGGAAGGCTGGTACAACACCGGCGATGTGGTGGCGGTCGATGACGACGGTTTTATCACCGTAGTCGGGCGAGTCAAGCGCTTCGCCAAGATTGCCGGAGAAATGGTGTCGCTGGATCTCGTCGAACGCATCGCTTACCAGGCCGCGCCCGCTCACAAGCACGCAGCGACGGTGGAACAGATTGCGGGCAGAGGCGAGAGCACGGTGCTGTTTACCACCGCTCCCCAGCTCGACCGCATCATGCTGCAAAAAGCGGCCCAGCAGCTGGGTGCGCAGGAACTGGCGGTGGCGCGCCGCATCGTGCACGTCGCTGCGCTGCCGCTGCTGGGCAGCGGCAAGACCGATTACGTGACGCTGGAGCACATAACGCGGCAGGCCTGATGCCTACAGGCGTTGCGACATATTTCCCAAACCGGATATATCGGCATAGCGTCCGGGTTGTCATTTTTAATTACAGATGCTCATCGCCCAGATTTCGGATTTGCACGTGATGCCGCCGGGCAAGCTCGCCTTCGGCCGTTTCGATACCTCGGCAAATCTTGCGCGTTGCGTGGCCCATATCATGCAGCTCGCGCCGCTGCCCGATGTGGTATTGGCCTCCGGCGACCTGGTCGATGGCGGCACTGCCGGCGAGTATCAACGCCTGCGTGGCCTGCTTGCGCCTCTCGGCATGCCGGTCTACCTGATCCCCGGCAACCATGACGAGCGTGCCGCGCTCTGCGCTGAATTTCATGATCACGCGTATCTGCCTTGCCCCGGCCAGGCGGTGCGTTACGTCGTCGATAAGCATGACGTGCGGCTGGTTGCGCTCGACACCACGGTGACGGGCGAATCCGGCGGCGACCTTGACGCGGAACAACTCGACTGGCTCGAGGCAACGCTTGAGACCGAACCGCATAAACCGACGCTGGTGTTCATGCACCATCCGCCGTTCAAGACCGGCATGCGTTATCTGGATGCGATGGCGTTGAGCGATGCCGGCGCTAGGCGGCTGGGCGACATCATCGAGCGCCATCACCAGGTCGAGCGCATCGTCTGCGGCCACGTGCACCGCGGCATCCAGGCGCGCTGGCGCGGCACCACGGTTTCGATCTGTCCCAGCACGGCGTTTCAGGCGACACTGAATTTTCTGGAAAGCGGTTTCGTTGTCTCGGCGAACGAACCGCCTGCCTATCAGGTGCATTACTGGAACGGCGCGGAGCTCATTACCCACACCGTGACAGTGAATGCGTGAACGGGTGAAGGGTGAAGGGAACGAATCATGAGTTACACATCAGCCGCCACGGGTCACCAGTCACGCCTTACCGGTGGCGAGTCAGCGCGGTTCGTCGGCGAGCGGCGGCAGCGAGCGCAGGTAGGCTATCAATGCCGCAAGGTCTTCGGGCGTCAGCTGACTGGTGGTGTTGCGGATCACCTCACCCATGGCCTCGGCGGGAACGTCGCCGTCCGGCGTGATGCCGGTCACGAGGAAATCCTTCAGCTCCCCGTCGCTCCACTTCTTGAGTCTCGTCGGCGTCAGGTTCGGCACGCGTTTGCCGTCGGGCCCCTTGCCCCCGGCGAGGGAACGGTTTTGCTGCGCTCCGCCTAGGAAGTTGCGCGGTGTGTGGCATTCGCCGCAATGGCCGAGCGCTTGGACCAGGTAAGCGCCGCGGTTGGCGGCTGGCGTGAGCCGTGTGTCGCTTGTGTAGGGGCCGGGCGTGAAGAACAGCCACTTCCAGATGACGAGGGGAAAGCGCCAGCCGAAGGGAAAATGCAGGTCGTGTTCCTGATTGGGTCGGGCGCTCGGCGGGAGCGTGCGCAGAAAGGCCCAGAGGTCGCGCAAATCGCTGTCGACGATCCGCGTAAACGAGGTGTAGGGAAACGCCGGAAAGTAGTGGGCGCCGTCGGGACGGCGGCCCAGGCGCATCGCGCGGACGAAATCCGCCTCCGTCCAGCGCCCGATCCCCGCCTGCGGATGCGGCGTGATGTTCGGCCCGTAAAAAGTTCCGAAAGGTGTCTTGAGCGCGCGGCCTCCTGCGAAAGGGGCGGCGTCCTTCTTTTCTGCCGTGTGGCAAGCGAGGCAGCCACCGGCTTTCGCCAGATATTGTCCGCGCTTCGCGTCACCCTGCGCCGATGCGCTTTCGATCGCTGTACCGAGCAGCAGGGCAAGCACGCCTGCCGGCAGCGCCCATCGTATGCGAGTCAGCACGATTTCTGCGTTCCTGAAAAGTGAAAGCCCCGCCGCAGCGGGGCTGATTTGGAAATGACGGCGGGCTACTGCTTCTCGCGGAACGATTCGTGGCATCCGCCACAAGTCTTGCCGACCGCCTGGATCTGCGCTTTCACGGTTGCTTCATCGCCGCCCTTGCTCACCGAGGCGAGCTTGGTAACTTCGCTCTCGAACCGATTCTGGGCCTCCTTGAACTTGGCCGTGTCCGTGAAAACCGCCGGCAGCGCCCCGCTTTTCAGGTCTTTCGTGCTGGCCGCAAAGCCGTCCCACGGCATTTTGCTCAGCGTGTCGAGATAAGCCGCATTGCGCGCAACCACGCTTGCGTCATACGGAATCTTGCCCTGAGCCATGCCGACCAGCGGACCGAAGTACTTGCCCTGCAAGGTCATCGCCGCCTGACGTTGCTTGACCAATGTTTCGGGCTTGACCTGCGCCTGCGCAATGCCGACCAGGGACAAGCCGATGGCGACTAATACGCTGCCAGTAATGATTTTCTTCATGCGGTATCTCCCAGATTGGTGGACAAAAAAGCCGGTAAACCGATACATGTAACAAGCACAAGCTCATATTTATTCCGCCCGCTATGCCGGGGTAATTCGCGCGGCAGTGTAGGCGGATGCCGGCAGCGGCGTCAATGGTTTCCATCGTTGTTTCATTATATGGAATCTAGACGTGGGCTACGCCCGCGTTTGAGCTCGCCATGGCGCCGCTTGTCGGCAAGCCGCCGCATTTTCGAAGCGCGGGTGGGGCGCGTGGGTTTGCGGCTTTTGGGTGGCCGCGCCGCGGCGCGCACCAGATCGAGCAGGCGCTCCAGCGCATCGGCGCGGTTGCGGCTCTGGGTGCGGAAACGCTGGGCGGTGATCACCAGCACGCCCTCCACGGTGATCCGCCTGCCGGCGAGCGCAATCAGCCGTTCCCGCACCGGCGCGGGCAGCGACGGGGAATGCGCCGCGTCGAAGCGCAACTGCACGGCGGTGGCGACCTTGTTGACGTTCTGCCCGCCGGGGCCGGGGGCGCGAATGAAGCGCTCCTCGAGCTCGGTTTCGTCAAGCGCGATATAGCGCGTTACCGGAATCATGTTGAGAGTCTACAAAGTTCGGTAAACTTATGCCATCGATTGCGTTCTACACTTAGATGGTGGGGGAAAAACATGTCTCGACGGCTGTTCGCTTGCATATGAACAGATTCATGACACCGCGATTCGGTTATCTCGTCGGCTTTCTGGTATGCGCCGGATTGCTCGGATTCGGGCTGTATCTGCAGTACCTCGAGCAGCAGGAGCCGTGCCCGCTGTGCATTCTGCAGCGCGTCGTCTTCATCGCGCTGATGGCGGTGTTTCTGATCGCCGCCCTGCACGGGCCGGGAAAAATCGGCGGCATAATCTATGGCGGCGTGCTGTTCGTGGCGGCGAGCGTCGGCGCGGCGATCGCCACCCGTCATGTGTGGCTGCAACACCTGCCCAAAGACCAGGTGCCGGAATGCGGCCCCGGGTTAGAATACATGCTCAGGAAATTTCCGCTGTCCCGCGCGCTCGACAAGATCCTGGCAGGGTCGGGCGAGTGCGCGGAAGCGGGATGGACCTTTCTCGGCCTGACCATCGCGGGCTGGTCGCTGGTGTGGTTCGTGTTGCTGGGAATATTCGCCGTGTTTCTGGCCCTGCTGGGAATGAGGCGGACGGCGGAAAGATAAAGGGGATCGGAATGTCGCGATGCGGGGCAAGAGTGCGCCAAATATCCCGGCACGCCGGTGCGTGGCGCCGCCTGCTTTGCAGAACCCGCGGCGAGTGCAACGTTCAGGCCCGGATGTCGGGCGTGAGCTGGCGCTCGAGCATTGCAATCTGGTCTTTGAGGTATAGTCTTCTTTTTTTGAGGCGCTGCAGCTGAAGTTGATCCTGGGCGTTTCTTTGTGATAACTGGGAGATGACATCGTCGAGGTCGCGATGCTCTATATGCAATTGATTGATCCGTTGTTTGAGCTCTTCGACGTCTGCGGTGATTATCATGGGCGGAATCCTCCTTTCAACGGTCGGACGCGCTTTTAGTATAGACCCAAAAAAAGCAAAAAACGAGACGGCCGACCGGGGTTCCCGACGAGCGCCGGGGCCGGGGGGGTCAAGCGTCGATAACCTTTTGTTTTTTCTGGATGAGTTTAAATAACACGAGGGCCGACCTGCGCGCCATGATGCGGAGCGCGCGGCGGCATGCGGCAATCCTATGGCCTTAACCATCACAGTCAACGGCACGTCACACGAAGTTCCGGCGGACGCGGAAACGCCGCTGCTCTATGTGCTGCGCAACGATCTCAAGCTCAAGGGCACGCGCTTCGGCTGCGGCGCCGGCTTGTGCGGCGCATGCATGGTCATCATCGACGGCAAAGCGGTGCAGTCGTGCGATGTTCCGGTGTCGGCGGTGGCGGGCAAATCGATCACCACCATCGAAGGCCTGGGCAGCATCGGCCAACCGCATCCGCTGCAGCGGGCGTTCATTGCCGAGCAGGCAGCGCAGTGCGGTTACTGCGTGAGCGGCATCATCATGTCGGCCAAGGCCCTGCTCGATGCCAATCCCAAACCCGGCGACGCCGAGATCCGGCAGGCGCTCGAGGGCAACCTGTGCCGCTGCGGCACGCACCATCGCATTCTGCGCGCCATCCGTCGCGTGATTGAGCAAGCAGCATGAGCGCTTCAGTCCCTACGCCACGCAAGCTGCCGGGCAGCCTGGAGAACAACCGTACGCTTGACCGCTGGTTGCGATTCAACCGCGACGGCACGGTCACCATATTTCCGGGCAAGGTCGAGATCGGGCAGGGCATCCTTACCGTGCTGGTGCAGATGGTTGCCGAAGAACTCGATATCAAGCTCGAACGCGTGCGACTTGCGCCTGCCGACACTGCGGTGAGCCCCAACGAAGGCATGACTTCCGGCAGCCGCTCGATCCAGGAATCCGGCATCGCCTTGCGCTACGCGGCGGCGGAGGCGCGCGACCTGCTGCTGGCGCGCGCTGCGGCGAGGCTGGGAGCATCGCTCGAACAGCTCTCGGTCAAGGATGGCACGATCACGTCACGCAGCGGCGGCAGCGTGACCTACTGGGAATTGACGAGCGACGACCTGCTGGCACGGGAGGCAACCGCCGAGGTCGCGCCCAAGGCGCCGGAACGGCACGTCGTGGTCGGGGCGGCGGTGCCGCGTCTCGACATTCCGGCAAAAGTCACCGGCGTGCCGAGCTATGTGCAGGACATGGAATTGCCGGGCATGCTGCACGGCCGCATCGCGCGTCCGCCAGGCCCCGGCGCGCGGCTCTCCGCTCTGGACACCGCCGAAGTGCAGGCCATGCCGGGCGTGGCGGCGGTGGTGCGCGACGGCAATTTCATCGGCGTCGTCGCCGAGCGCGAAGAGCAGGCGATACGCGCGCAACGCCGCATCGCGCGCAGCGCGCAGTGGGAAGAGCGGCCGACGCTGCCCGGAAACAGCGATCCGCGCTATCTGCTCGAATGCGCGTCGCACGACGAAGTGATCAGCGAGAAAGGCGATGTGGCGTCCGCGGTGCCCGTGGCGACCCGGCTCGAAGCGGAATACACGCGTCCGCACATCGCCCATGCCTCGATCGGACCGTCCTGTGCCGTGGCGCGGTTCCAGGACGGCAAATACACGGTGTGGACGCACAGCCAGGGCATATTTCCGCTGCGCGGCGATCTGGCGAGAGTGCTGGGCGTCGCGGAAGAAAATATCGTCGTGATCCATTCCGAGGGTGCGGGCTGTTACGGTCACAACGGTGCCGACGATGTGGCGCTCGACGCGGCGCTGCTCGCGCGCGCGGTGCCCGGCCGGCCGGTGCGGGTGCAATGGATGCGCGAGGACGAGTTCGCGTGGGAGCCGTACGGCTCGCCCATGGTGGTGAAAATGAGCGCTGCACTCGATGCGCAAGGCAACATCGCAAGCTGGACGCATGATGTGTGGAGCCACGGCCACAGCTCGCGTCCCGGGGTCAAAGCGGGCGTCAACCTGCTCGCCAACAGCCATCTCGAGAAGCCTGTGCCGATGGCGCCGCCCGGCGGCAATCCGCCGCTGCCCGCCGGCGGCAGCCACCGCAACGCGGTCCCGCTCTACGAGTTTCCCAACCAGCGCGTGACCAATCACCTCGTCAAGGAGGCGCCGCTGCGAGTATCGGCGCTGAGATCGCTGGGTGCGCATGCCAACGTGTTCGCAATCGAATCGTTCATGGATGAACTGGCCGTTGCCGCCAATGCCGATCCGGTCGAATTCCGGTTGCGCCATCTGCGGGACGCCCGGGCGCGGGCCGTCATCGAAGCGGTTGCGGCCAAGGCCGGCTGGCAGCCGCGCGAGCAGGGCGATGGCGTGCGCGGGCGCGGACTGGGTTTCGCGCGCTACAAGAATCTCGGCTGCTATGTCGCGGTGATCGTTGAAATCGAAGCCGGAAACGAAGTGCAGGTCAGGCGCGCCTTTGCCGCGGTCGACGTCGGTCAGGCGATTAATCCCGAC
>JAIESJ010000267.1 GCA_019746155.1 Burkholderiales bacterium | reverse complement strand
CTGGTTGTTCTGATGGCGCTCAACAGCCTGCTTAACCGGCTGCCGTATTATCTCGGCGTCCTGGCGGTGATCGTGCTCGAGCTGGCGCTCACGGCCCTGCTCTATGTGGCCGGCCGGCCACTGATTGTGCTGGATTCGGCGCCGCTGGAACGCTATTGGCTGCTGGTGTTCATCGTCACGGTGACGCTGCTTGTCTACTTCGACCTGCGCGGCCGCGCGCTGTCGCCGGCGCTGTCGGAAGCGCGGCTGCAGGCGCTGCAGGCCCGTATCCGGCCGCATTTCCTGTTCAACAGCATCAACGCCGTGCTGTCGCTGATACGCCAGGACCCGAAGCGCGCCGAGGTCGCGCTCGAAGACATGTCTGACCTGTTCCGGGTGCTGATGGCGGACAATCTCGAATTGACGCCGCTCGCGCGCGAAGTCGAGCTGTGCCGACAGTATCTCGATCTGGAACAGCTGCGCCTGGGCGAGCGGCTCAAGGTCGAGTGGCATGTCGACAAGATGCCGCGGGACGCACTGATCCCGCCGCTGGTGCTGCAGCCGCTGCTCGAGAATGCGGTCTATCACGGTATCGAACCGCGCAGCGAGCCCGGCGTCATCAGCATCGACATCTACGCCGCGCGGGAGCAGGTGCATGCCGTGCTGCGCAATCCCTATCGCCACGAGGGCAACCATCATGCCGGCAACAAAATGGCGCTCGGCAACATCCGCGAGCGGCTGCAACTCCACTTCGACGCCGAAGCCGCTCTCGTGACGAGGGTGGCTGATGACACCTACCAAGTGCATATTGTGATGCCGTACATAAAGGGCCGCGAGTCATGAGCGAGCGGCCCTTGCGAGTGGTGATCGTCGATGACGAAGCGCCGGCCCGAAGCCGCCTGCGCGACCTGCTTGCCGATTGCGCGCAGGGCGTTCCACTCGATATTGTGGGCGAGGCGGCCAACGGCCGCGCGGCGCTGGGGCTGCTGTCATCCCGGACCGCTGACGTGGTGCTGCTCGACATCCGCATGCCCGAGATGGACGGCATCGAGGCCGCGCAGCACCTGCAAAAACTCGAGCACCCGCCGGCGGTGATCTTCACCACCGCCTACGACGCCTACGCCCTCCGCGCTTTTGAAGTGCACGCGGTCGATTATCTGTTGAAGCCGATCCGCGCCGCGCGTCTGCAGGAGGCACTCGCTCGCGCGCGTTCGGCCAAGCCGCCAGGTCCCGGCGTGCTGCGCGAACTGCAGCCGCAGGCGCGCGCTTTCCTGAGCGCGCAGGAACGCGGCAAAGTCCACCTGATTCCCATCGGCGACGTGGTCTACCTCAAAGCCGAGCTCAAATACGTGACGGCGCGAACCGCACAGCGCGAGTACCTGATCGAGGAGTCGCTCACCAGACTGGAGCAGGAATATGGCGGGCGTTTTGTACGCGTGCACCGCAACTGCCTGGTGGCGCGCGACGCGGTCCGCGGCTTCGAGCGTGCCGAAGGCGAAGAGGGGCAATGGGTCGTGCTGCTCGAAGGCTGTGACGAGAAGATCGTGGTAAGCAGGCGCCAGCAGCACATCGTCAGGGAACTGGGGCGGTAGTGGCAGCCCTGTTCCGGCATCTCGCCCGCAGCGGCTTCATCCGCATCGCAGTCGGCGCCGTGTCGGCCGTGGCCGAAGCGGTTCGCGCGCAACGGCATCCGGCCAGGGGAGGCTGCGCTTGCGCGCCGGGGCGCCGATAGATTCTAGTCCTGGCGGCGTGCGCTGCGCAGGCTGTACAGCCCTTCCTCGATCGCCTGCTGCAGATACAGGCTGTAAAAATCGGCCGCCATCAGGCCGACGATGGGCGATGCGAGCGGCTTGCCTATGTCGTCCACCACGATCACCGTGGGTACCCGTTTCACCTGGTAGCGTTTCGAGAATTCGCTCTGGGTGATTGTCCGTCCCTCGAAATCGCGCAGTGTGGCACTGCTGTCGACATCGACTTCGCGGATGATGACCTTGTCGCGCAGGTCGGCGCTGTTCTGCATTGGGATCAGGTAATCGCGCTTGGCGGCATGACAGTACTTACAGTCCGCCTGGGTAAAGGCGATCATGATGGGCATGCGGCGCGCACGCGCTTCCTTGGCGACTACGGCCAGATCGCCGGCAAAGCGCAGCTCATTCCCGGTTTGTGCGCCGGCGGCAGCCGCTGCGCATGCTAAAATCGCAGCGATCCAGGCGCGTCCGACGAATTCTTTAAATATCATGATGATAGTCAATGCCGCGGCAGGAGCGCTTCCCGAGCGCGTGGTGATTGCCTCGCGCGCGAGCGCGCTCGCCATGTGGCAGGCGCGTCATGTCCAGGCGCGGCTTGCGGCATTATACCCACGAATCGAAATCTCGATTCTCGGCATGACGACCGAGGGTGACCGCAAGCTCGGCACCTCGCTCGCCAAGATCGGCGGCAAGGGGCTGTTCGTCAAGGAGCTCGAGGACGCGCTCGCGCAGGGCCGCGCCGATATTGCCGTGCACTCGGTGAAGGACGTGCCGATGAGTCTGCCGCCGGGATTCACGCTCGCCGCCATCACCGAGCGCGCCGACCCGCGCGACGCCTTCGTTTCCGGCCGCTACCGGCGTCTTGGCGAACTGCCGGCCGGAAGCCGCGTCGGCACCTCCAGCCTGCGCCGCGAGAGCCAGTTGCGCGCCCGCTATCCGCAGCTCGTGATCGAACCGCTGCGCGGCAACGTCCAGACCCGGCTGAGGAAGCTCGACGAAGGGCAGTACGACGCCATCATCCTCGCCGCGGCAGGATTGAAGCGCCTCGATCTGGAAGAGCGCATTACCGCGCTGCTCACGCCCGAAGAAAGCCTGCCGGCGGTGGGCCAGGGCGCGCTCGGCCTGGAGTGCCGCAGCGGGCGCGAAGACCTTATCCGGCTGCTTGCTCCCCTCAACCATCGTACCACCGCTTCGTGCGTGAGCGCGGAACGCGCATTGTCGCGTTCGCTCGCCGGCAGCTGCAACGTGCCGCTCGGCGGTTTCGCGGAAATCAGCGGCGACCGGCTGCGGCTGCGCGGCTTCGTCGGTTCGCCCGACGGCAAACAGCTCGTAAGCGCGGAGCTGGAAGGACCGGCCGCCGAACCTGAGGCGCTCGGCATTGCGCTGGCGGAAAAACTCAGGGCGCGGGGCGCAGCGGCCATCCTCGCCGCGCTCGAGAAGACGAGTAAGCGGTAAGCCGTAGCCCTATGCATTTGCACCGCTCACCCCCGATCAGCGCAAGCCTATGAACGCGTCCGCGTCAGAGGGACCTCTTGCGGGACGCGGCATCGTTATCACCCGGCCCGCGCATCAGGCGCAGCCGCTGGTCGATCTGATCCGCGCCGCGGGCGGCAATCCAATCCTGTTTCCGGTGCTGGAAATCCTCGACGCCGAGGACCTGAAGCCGCTCCATGCGCTGATCGACCGTCTCGACGAGTTCGATTTTGCGATTTTCATCAGCCCCAACGCGGTGAACAAGGCGATGAATCTGATCACCGCACGGCGCGCGCTGCCGGCCGGACTCAGGATCGCGGCCATCGGGCACGGCAGCGTCAAGGAGCTCCGGCACTTCGGCGTCACCGACGCCATCGCGCCTTCCAGAAAATTCGACAGCGAAGCGCTGCTCGAATTGCCGGAGCTCCAGGACGTCGCGGGTAAACGCATCGTCATTTTCCGCGGCGACGGCGGGCGTGAATTGCTCGGCGACACGCTGGCTGCACGCGGCGCCCGGGTCGAATATGCCGAATGCTATCGCCGCGGCAAGCCCAATCTCGACACCGCGCCGCTCATGAAAGCTTGGGCGCGCAACGAACTGCACGCGATAACCGTGACCAGCAGCGAGGGGCTGCGCAACCTGTTCGACATGATCGGCAAGCTCGGTCAGACCTGGCTCAGGAAAACCCCGCTGTTCGCGCCGCACCCTCGCATCGCCGAAACCGCGCGCGAGCTGGGACTCACCGCCGTGATCGAAACCGGGCCAGGCGATGAAGGACTGATCGCGCAGTTGGAGCAGTATTTTGGCGGCAAATAGGGCCGCGCCGTGTTGCGGCCCGCCGCCCTTGCTCGCATACTATCGGCTGCAGCAATAACGATTTTCGATGAGCGATACCTCCCAGGACAATGTGAAGAGCGGCGCGGAAGCGCAGCCGCCTGCGGCCGCAGTGGCTTCCGCCCCGCGCGAAACCGGCGGCTCAGGAATCCATGCCGGACTGGCACTGCTGATTGCGCTGGCCGCGCTCGCGCTGTCCGGCTGGCAGTGGCATGACAGCCGCGGCCGGATGGAAGCGATCAGGCAGGAGCTTGCGAAGAAGCTCGCCGAAGCCGATACCCAGGCCAGGGAAAGCCGGCTGGTTGCCGAGCAGGTGCGCGAGGCCGTCAGAGAGGCGCAGACCAAGATCGGCGTGCTGGAAAACAAGCTCGCCGAATCGCAGAACCAGCAGATCGCGCTCGAAGCGCTCTACCAGGAGCTGTCGCGCAACCGCGACGAATGGGCTTTTGCCGAGATCGAGCAGTCGCTGCAGCTGGCGGGCCAGCAGTTGCAGCTCGCGGGCAACGTCAAGGGGGCGCTGATCGCGCTCGCCAACGCCGATATGCGGCTGCAGCGCATGGAGCGGCCGCAGCTTGCGCCGCTGCGCAAGGCGGTCAACCGCGACATCGAGCGCCTGAAAGCGCTGCCTTATGTCGATACCGTGGGCATCAGCGTGCGCCTCGATAACATCATCGCCGCGATCGACACGTTGCCGCTGGCGATGGAAGTGCGGCCGTTGCCCGAAGCAGCTACCGCTGTCGCAGCCCACCCTGAGGACAATGCCTGGAAGCGCCTCCTGCGCGAAGCGTGGGGCGAGTTAAAACAGCTGGTGCGCATCCAGCACATGGACCAGCCCGATGTGCCGCTGCTTGCGCCGACCCAAAGCTTTTACCTGCGCGAAAACCTCAAGCTGCGGCTGCTCGGCGCGCGCCTTGCGCTGCTGACCCGCGACCAGACAAGCTACAAGGCCGATCTTCAAGCGGCACGCGACTGGCTCGGCAAGTACTACGATGCGAACGACAAGTCGGTCGCGACCGTGCTTGCCACGCTGCGCACCCTGCACGAGAGCGAGATCAGCATCGAGATGCCGGACATTTCCGCCACGCTCGAGGCGCTGCGCAACTACCGCACGGCGGTGCGCGAACGCCCCGGCCGCTGAGAACCCATATCAGACCAGACCCGATGAAACCGGCGGCTGATTTTTCTGATTTTGTCACGGGCGCCAGGTGAGAACCCTGTTCTGGATCATCGCGCTGATCGCGCTGGCGGCGGGCCTTGTCGTCGCCGCACGCTACAACACGGGCTATGTGCTGCTGGTGTTGCCGCCGTATCGCGTCGAGCTCTCGCTCAATCTGCTGCTGATCCTGTTGCTCATCGGCTTCATTGCCGGGTATCTGCTGGTGCGCCTGGTATCCGGCATCCTGCGGCTGCCGGCGCGGGTGCGCGAGTACCGCAGCGCGCGCCGCCAGCACAAGGCGCAGGCAACGCTGATCGAAGCGCTGCAGGAATATTTCGCGGGGCGCTACGCCCGGGCCGAGAAAGCTGCCGCGAGCCTGGTCAAGCTCGGCGAGCATGCGGGCCTGGGCGCCATACTTGCAGCGCGCGCGGCGCACGAGCTGCGTGCCTACGACCGGCGCGATGCCTATCTCGCCCGGATCCCGGCGCAGACGCCGGAGGACACGGTGGTCAAGGTCGTCACCGAGGCGGAGCTGATGCTCGACCATCGGCGTTTCCACGAGGCGCTCAACCTCCTCAAGGCCCTGCCGAAAAAGCACACCGCAGCGCTGCGGCTCGAACTCAAGGCGCAGCAGCTGGCGAAGAACTGGGATCAGGTGCTGGCGCTCGTCGAACAGCTCGAAAAGCGGAAAGTGTTCGACGTCGGGCAGGCGGAGCAGATCAGGCATCACGCGCTCTCGGAGAACCTGAAGCGCAAGGGCATCGACAGCCATGCGCTCGAGGAAGCCTGGCAGAAAATCCCGCCGCGGGAAAAGCGCGATGGCAGGCTTGCCGCCGTGGCGGCGCGGTGTTTCATTGCGCTCGGAAACTGCGAGCAGGCGCGCCGGGCCATCGAGGGTAGCCTGGAGGATCATTGGGACAGCGAGCTCATCGGACTTTATGCCGAATGTCCGGGCGACGAGGCGGTCAGGCAGATCGAGCGCGCGGAAGGCTGGCTCAAGGACCATCCCAACGATGCCATGCTATTGCTCACGCTGGGCAGGCTTTGCGCCAGGCAGGAACTGTGGGGCAAAGCGCAAAGCTATCTCGAAGCGAGCATCGCGGTGGAACCCACCTGCTCGGCCCACCTCGCGCTAGCGCAGCTGCAGGAGCAGCTCGGCAACGCGGATGCCGCGCGCAAGCACTACCGCGAGAGCCTGGAGCTGGCGGTCGCGCAGCTCAGGCAGGCGAGCGGCGGGCGGCGCAGGACGGCGCTGTAAAAGCCAAAAGCCGCAACAATAGCCTTCGTCGCGCATCTGGCGAATGATTTTTACGCTCGGAACCTTGATTTTTGGCATCTTGGTGCGAAACACGGCCAGGGACTTCAAGGATTTGAGGGGCTTTTTTAAAGGCGGCCAGGGAAGGAAGACACGACTTTTCTCCCAGAGAGATCGGGGGTGAGGGATCGCGTCCTTGGCGTTAAAGCTTTTAAGGTCTTAATTCGAAGCCGGAGCGGCGGGCGTGAACGAATCCGAGTAGAACTCCTCATCCGGCAGCCTGCATTGGGTGGTGAAGTCTTTGTGCGCGGCTTCGACCATCGCCGGCGCGCCGCAGGCATAGACCTGATAGCCGGAGAGATCGGGGAAATTCTCCATCACCGCGTGGTGAACGAGACCGGTGCGCCCGCTCCAGTTGTCCTCGGGCCGCGCCTCCGACAGCACCGGCACATAGCGGATACCGTGCTCGCGCCGCCACTTTTCGGCGAGATCGTTCATGTAAAGATCGGCGCGCGTGCGTCCGCCCCAGTAGAGCGTCATCGGGCGCTTGATCCCCTTGTGGAGCGCGTGTTCGACGATGGCCTTGATCGGCGCGAAGCCGGTGCCGCTCGCGAGCAGGAGGATGGGCTTGTCGCTGTCCTCGCGCAGGAAGAAGGTGCCGAGCGGGCCCTCGAAGCGCAGGATATCTTTCTCCTTCATGCGGTTGAACACGTAGTCGCTGAACGGTCCGCCGTAATTGCGCAGATGCAGCTGCAGGTGCACATCGTCGTGCGGCGCATTGGCCATGGACAGGCTCCGGCGCTTGCCGTCTTTCATCAGGATGTCGATGTACTGCCCGGCGAGAAACTGCAGCCGTTCGTTGGCCGGCAGCTTGAGATGGAGCGCCATCACATCAGGGGCGAGCCTTTCCATTTTCTGCACCCGGCACGGCAGGATCTTGATCTGGATGTCCTTGACCGCGCCGATCTCGCGACACTCGATGGCGAGGTCGGACAGGGGCCTGGCCTGGCAGAACAGCGCCATGCCGAGCCTTTTCTCGGCCTCGGGCAGGGCGTGCTCCTGATAGTGGCCGTAATCCACCGTGCCCTCCAGCACCTTGCCCTTGCACGTGCCGCAGGCGCCGTTGCGACAGCCGTAGGCGATGACGAAGCCTTCGCGCAGCGCGGCTTCGAGGATGGTCTCGTCTTCGTTGACGGTGAAGACGTGGTTGCTGGGTTTGATCGTTATCTGGTGCGGCATGTTACGGGGCGGGAATCACGGATTCGGCCTCAAGGCCTTGAATGAGATAAAATTCCAATATGCGACGTTTGCTTATCATCGGTTGCGGCGACGTGGCGCTGCGCATGCTACCCCTGCTGCGCGGGCGCTACCGGATCTACGCGCTTTCGCGCGAACCGCAGCGCTTCGCGGCGCTGCGCGCGCTCGGGGTCACCCCGGTCCGGGGAGATCTCGACGAGCCGCAAACGCTCCATGCGATTGCCGGGCTCGCCCATGACGTCGTGCATTTCGCGCCGCCGCCGGGCCGCGGCGCGCACGATACGCGCACCGCGCATCTGATTGCGGCCCTGGCAAAGGGCAAAAGTCTACCACAGCAACTGGTCTACATCAGCACGAGCGGCGTCTACGGTAACTGTAACGGCGAGCTCATTTCCGAGACGCATCCGGCGCGGCCGCAGACCGACCGTGCGCGGCGCCGGGCGGATGCCGAAAAGCGGCTGCGCGAATGGGGCCGGCGCAGCGGGGTGAGCGTTTCCATCCTGCGCGTGCCGGGCATTTATGCGGCGGACCGCCTGCCGCTCGCGCGCCTGGAGCAAGGCACGCCGGCGCTCAAGCCCGAAGACGACTCCTATGTGAATCATGTTCATGCGGACGACCTGGCGCGCATCGTGATCGCGGCTTTGCATCGCGCCCCTCCGGGGCGCATGTACAACGCCGTCGACGACGCGCCGCAGAAAATGGGCGACTATTTCGATCTCGTCGCCGACCGTTTCGGACTGCCGCGCCCGCCGCGCGTGGCGCGCGCCGAAGCCGGGCGCATCATTCCCGGGAATCTGCTGTCGTTCATGAACGAGTCGCGGCAGCTCACCAACTGCCGCATCAAGCGGGAATTGCGCCTCAAGCTGAACTATCCGACGGTCCACGACGGCATCGCCGCAGCGCTTGCTGCACGCGCTGCCGGCCGCAACCCGTGATCGCCATGTCCGATGCCGCGCACACGGATGCAGTCATCGTGATCACCAGCCTGCCCGACCGCGCGACGGCGGTGAGGCTCGCGCAGGCGTTGGTGGACAGGCGCCTTGCGGCGTGTGTCAGCGTGCTGGCGGAATGCACCTCGGTCTATCGCTGGAAAGAGGCAGTCGAAACCGCGCAGGAGGTGCCGCTGCTGATCAAGACCCGCGGCGCGCTCTATCCCGAGGTCGAGGCTGCGATCCGCGAGTGCCACCCGTACGAACTTCCCGAAATCGTCGCTGTCCCAGTGGTGCGCGGCCTATCCGATTACCTGGAATGGGTGGCGGCGGAAACCACGATATCGATTGGCTAGGAGCTGGCCGGACTGGGCACCATCCGGTCCTTAGGCAAAACCGCCCCGGAAAAAATGCGGATATACCCTGGAATATTCCCCTGATGCGTTTCCTGTTAACCTTGCTGCTGCTCCTCTCGTGGCCCGGTCACGCTGCCGAGGTCGATCTGCTCGAGCCGGAGAAAGCGTTCCGCTTTACGGCGCAGGCGGCCGGTCCCGATATCATCCAGGTGCACTACCGGATCGCCAAGGGCTATTACATGTACCGCGACAAGTTCCGTTTCGCGGTCGAGCCCGCGGAGGTCAGGCTGGGTGCGCCGCAACTGCCGCCCGGCAAGCTCAAGAAGGACGAGTTTTTCGGCGAAGTCGAGGTTTATCGCGATGAAGTGACCATCGTGCTGCCGCTGCAGCATGACGGCAAGGTGCCGGCAGCCATACTGACGGCGGTTTCGCAGGGCTGCGCCGACATCGGGGTGTGTTATGTGCCCCAGGAGCAGAAGGCCGAACTCAGGCTCGCGTCGTTTACACCGGTGCCGGCGCGCGGCGCCACTGACGGCGGCGGGTTATTTTCACCGCCCGGCGCGTCACAAAAATCCGAAGACACGTTGATTGCGGAGCTGTTCCGGGGCGAATTCTGGCTGCTGGTCGCGAGCTTCTTCGGCTTCGGCCTGTTGCTCGCTTTTACGCCTTGCATGCTGCCCATGGTGCCGATTCTGTCCGGCATCATCGCCGGCCGCGGCGAGCACCTCACCAAGATGCACGGCTTCCTGCTTTCGGCCGCCTATGTGCTCGGCATGGCGATCACCTATGCGCTGGCGGGCGTTGCCGCAGGGCTCTCCGGCGCGATGCTTGCCGCGGCGCTGCAAAATCCCTGGGTGCTCGGCGGTTTCGCGGCGGTATTCGTGGCGCTGGCGCTGTCGATGTTCGGCTTCTATGAGCTGCAGCTGCCGGTCGCGCTGCAGTCGCGGCTCGCCGCGGCGAGCAATCGTGTGCATGGCGGGCACTTCGCCGGCGTGTTCACGATGGGCGTACTGTCGGCTTTGATCGTCGGCCCGTGCGTTGCGGCGCCGCTCGCCGGGGCACTGTTGTACATCAGCCAGAGCCGCGATGTCGTGCTGGGCGGCAGCGCCCTGTTTGCGATGGCGCTCGGCATGGGCGTGCCGCTGCTCGTGGTGGGCGCCTCGGCCGGGGCGCTGTTGCCGAAAGCCGGGCCGTGGATGGATACGATCAAGCGTTTCTTCGGGGTGCTGCTGCTGGCGGTGGCGATTTATCTGGTTTCGCCGCTCGTCCCGCTCACGGCGCAAATGCTGGCGTGGGCGGCGCTTTTCATCATCACCGCGATCTGTCTGCGCGCAATCGACCCCTTGCCGCAGAGCGCGCACGGCTTCGAGAAATTCAGCAAAGGCGTAGGCGTCATTGCCCTAGTGGCGGGCATCGCCTTCCTGATTGGCGCCCTTTCAGGCAGCCGCGATATCCTGCAGCCGCTGTCGGGCCTGCGCGTGGGGCAATCGGCGTCGCTGCCGGAACCCGCGCCGGTCGTGTTCCAGCGCATCAACAGCCTCGCCGAGCTCGATGGCGCCATCCGATCCGCCGACGGCAAACCGGTGATGCTGGACTTTTATGCCGACTGGTGTGTTTCGTGCAAGGAACTGGAGCGCTACACCTTCACCGATCCGCGGGTGCAGGCGCGCCTTGCTGGCATGGTCAAGCTGCAGGCCGACATCACCGCCAATACCGCCGAACATGCGGCACTCCTGAGACGCTTCCAGCTGTTCGGGCCGCCAGGCATCGTGTTCTTTGATAAAAATGGCAATGAAATCAATGGGTTGCGTGTTATAGGCTTTCAGCCCGCGGATAAATTCGTCGCGGTGCTCGATCAGGCGATCGGCTTCAAGTGATAGGCGGCAGCAAACGCCGGGTAGTGCTATTCGTGGCCGTGGCGTTCTTCGCCGGCACGGCAGGGGTGTTGTTCAACGTCTTGCGTCCGGGCGGCGCGGGCGCCGCAGAAGCGGTGATGGCGACCCGGCTCGCCGACCTCCAGGGCCGGCCTCAGGCGCTCAGTCAATGGCGCGGCAAGGTGCTGGTGGTCAACTTCTGGGCGACCTGGTGTGCGCCGTGCCGCGAGGAAATCCCGGCTTTCGTCAGGTTGCAGGACAAATACCGCGCCCAAGGCTTGCAGTTTGTCGGTATTGCCATAGATCAGCGCGGCCCGGTCCAGGTCTTTGCCCGTGAGTTCGGGATGAATTACCCGGTGCTCCTGGGCAGCGTCGAGACCGTCGAAATGTCCCGGCAGGCAGGCAATCGGATCGGGGCTCTGCCTTTCACCCTCATTATCGACCGTAGCGGCAAAATCTTCGGTACTGAGCTGGGGATCATCAAGGAAGACAAACTCGAGAGTGTCATAAAATCCCTTCTTTAGCGGCGATCAGGTCGGCAATTCCATCTAACCTCCGCTTATTCTCATTAATTACCCTGGTTTGCCTTTTGCCGCCGCCCCTGGTTTTCATGGTGGACGCGTCATGAGATGGCCTACTGGGACGGCGCAGTCCCCGCCCTACCGGTTTTTGCTGGTTACTCCTTGATTTCATTTATTTTTATCCGTCAGCCGGCTGAAATGCCCGAATCCCAAGCAAACTTCTGGACAAAATGCAGCCATTTGCGGCAAACTTGCGCCGATCTGACAGCAACCCATGAACCCTATCCTGGCCGCAGCACTCCAGGAGCAGCGCTCGATTATCCGTGCCAACATGACAACCGCCAAAAACATCCTGGTCATCAATGGTCCCAACCTTAATCTGCTGGGTAGCCGTGAGCCGGATCAGTACGGGACCGAAACCCTGAAGGGGATAGAAGCCCGGCTCGCCGGACTGGCCAAGCAGGCCGGGGTCCGCTTCGCCGCCTATCAGAGCAATTCCGAGGCCGATCTGGTCGATCGCATCCAGCAGGCCGGCCGGGACAAGGTCGATTTCATCATCATCAACCCGGCCGCCTATACCCACACCAGCGTGGCGATGCGGGATGCGTTGGCTGCGGTCGGCATTCCCTTTGTCGAAGTCCACTTGTCGAACGTGTTCGCGCGCGAGACCTTCCGCCATCAGTCCTACTTTACCGATCTCGCCGTCGGCATCATCAGCGGGCTGGGCGCCAAAGGCTACGAACTGGCGCTGGAATTCGCGCTGCAATATTCAAAGAGAGGCTGAAAATGGACCTCCGTAAACTCAAAACGCTGATCGACCTGGTGCAGCAGTCCGGCATCGCCGAGCTCGAGATCTCCGAGGGCGAGGAAAAAGTCCGCATCAGCCGCTGCGGGCATACCACGACCCACACCAACGTCATGATGGCGCCGGCACCGGCGGCACCCGCTGCCGCACCGGCCATGGCGGCGCCTGCAGTCGCCCCGCCCGTCGCGGCGCCGGAAGCCGAGCCCGCGCCGCCCGAGGGGCATGTCGTCAAATCGCCCATGGTCGGCACGTTCTACCGCTCGTCGGCGCCGGGCGCGAAGCCGTTCGTCGAAATCGGGCAGGCCGTCAAGGCCGGCGATACGGTCTGCATCATCGAAGCGATGAAGCTCCTGAACGAGATCGAAGCCGATCACGACGGCGTCATCAAGGCGATCCTCGCCGAGAACGGCCAGCCGGTGGAATATGGCCAACCGCTGTTTATATTGGGCGAGACGTGAGGCGCAAGGCGTGAGGTGCGGCGCACGAGCCGGGGAACACGTTCCGTTCATGCCCCTCACCCTTCACTGTTCACCATTTGCCGCTTTCCCGAATGTTTGAGAAGATTCTTATCGCCAACCGGGGTGAAATCGCCCTGCGCATCCAGCGCGCCTGCCGCGAGATGGGCATAAAAACCGTTGTTGTCCATTCCGAGGCCGACGCCGAAGCCAAGTACGTGAAGCTCGCCGACGAATCGGTGTGCATCGGACCGCCGCAATCGGCGCTAAGCTATCTCAATATTCCCGCCATCATCAGCGCCGCGGAAGTAACCGACGCCCAGGCCATTCATCCCGGCTACGGATTCCTTTCGGAGAATGCCGACTTTGCCGAGCGCGTCGAGCAGAGCGGTTTCGTGTTCATCGGTCCACAGGCGGAAACCATACGCCTGATGGGCGACAAGGTGAACGCCAAGAACGCGATGAAGAAAGCGGGCATTCCGGTGGTGCCGGGCACTGATAGCGCGCTGCCCGAAGATCCCAAGGAAGTCATCAAGATCGCCCGCGAGATCGGCTATCCGGTGATCGTCAAGGCGGCGGGCGGAGGCGGCGGACGCGGTATGCGTGTCGTGCATACCGAGGCGGCGCTGTTCAACGCGGTGCAGACCACGCGCGCCGAAGCGCGGGCGGCATTCGGCAATCCCGCGGTCTACGTCGAGAAATATCTCGAAAATCCGCGGCATATCGAAATCCAGGTGCTCGCCGACAAGTACCGCCACGCGATTTACCTCGGTGACCGCGACTGTTCGATGCAGCGCCGTCACCAGAAAATCATCGAGGAGGCGCCGGCGCCGCTGCTCAGTCCGCGCGCCCGTATCCGCATCGGCGAGCGCTGCGCGGAGGCGTGCCGCAAGATCGGCTATACCGGCGCCGGCACCTTCGAGTTTCTGTATGAGGATGACGAGTTCTATTTCATCGAAATGAACACCCGGCTGCAGGTCGAGCATCCGGTGACCGAGATGATCACCGGCCTTGATATCGTGCAGTTGCAGATCCGCATCGCTGCGGGCGAGAGGCTCAAGACCAGGCAGCGCGACGTGCAGTTGAAAGGTCACGCTATCGAATGCCGCATCAACGCCGAGGATCCCTACCAGTTCACGCCTTCGCCGGGACGCATCACTTCGCTGCACATGCCGGGCGGCCCCGGCATCCGCGTCGACACGCACGCCTACAATGGCTACTTCGTGCCGCCGCACTACGATTCCCTGCTCGGCAAGATCATCGCTTACGGCGACACGCGCGAACAGGCGATCGCGCGTCTCAACATAGCGCTTTCCGAGTCCGCGATCGAAGGCATCAAGACCAATATTCCGCTGCACCAGGAACTGCTGCACGATGCGGCGTTCCTGCGTGGCGGCACCAGCATCCATTATCTCGAAGAAAAGCTCGCCAAGCTGGCGAAAACGGAGTGAAACGTGAAAGGTGAAAGGTAAGACAGTATCACCTGGCGGATTAGCCGGCTTTTGACGTTTCACTGTTCACGTTTCACACTTCACGCATCATGTCCTGGCTTTCGGTTTCGTTCGAGGCGGACGCCGACCGCGTCGAATTGCTGACCGACGCGCTGCTGGCGGCGGGCGCGCTGGCGGCCGATGTCGGCGACGCGGCGGCGGGCGCGCCGCAGGAGCAGCCGATTTTCGGCGAGCCCGGCGCCGAGACTGGACGCCGCTGGCAGCGCAGCCGGGTGACCGCATTGTTTCCCGCGAATATTGAATTGTCCGCGGCACTGGTGCAGGCGTTTCGGGCTGCCGGCATCGCCGAGACGACGCCGTATCGCGTCGACCGCGTCGATGACCAGGACTGGGTGCGCGTCACGCAAAGCCAGTTCACGCCGCAGCAGATTTCGCAACGGCTGTGGATCGTGCCGAGCTGGCACACTGCGCCCGACCCGGGGGCGATCAACATCGTGCTCGATCCCGGCTTGGCCTTCGGCACCGGCACGCACCCGACGACCCGGCTGTGTCTGCGCTGGCTCGATCGGCACATCCGCGGCGGCGAGTCGGTGCTCGATTTCGGCTGCGGCTCGGGGATTCTGGCGATAGCGGCTTTGAAGCTGGGGGCTGCCGCAGCACGCGGCGTCGACGTTGACGAGCAGGCGCTGCTTGCGGCGCGGCACAATGCTATGCAAAATCAGGTGACCGCCGGGTTTTTTGATGCGGCCGACAAGCTCGGGCGCCCGGCGCAGATCGTGGTCGCCAACATCCTTGCGAACCCGTTGCGGGTGCTGGCGCCGCTGCTGGCGAAGCTCACCGAAAAGCACGGCCGTGTGGTGCTGGCGGGGATACTCGAAGAACAGGCCGATGAAGTGCGCGAGGCCTACCGGCCGTGGTTTGAAATGGATACGACCGAACGTGAGGAGGGATGGGTGTTGCTGAGCGGGGTGAAAGCATGAGAGCTGAGGAGACGGCCTGCATATGAGCATGGTCACGCGGTGTCCCTCCTGCAACACGCTGTTCCGCGTCACGCCGCGTGAGCTGCAGGCGCAGCAGGGCAAGGTGCGCTGCGGGCGCTGCATGATGGTGTTCGACGGCTTCAAGGGGCTCGCCACGCTGCCCGGCCAGACGCCAACCGAGTCGCACGAGCCGCGGCGGACCCATGCCGCAACACCTTTGCAATCAACGGTTGCGGACGAACCCGTTGTTGCGCCGGCGGCGCCTAAAGCATATTCGTTCGAGATCGAAAGCCCGCCGGGATTCCCCGAATTCACGCCGGAGACGGCAACGCCGCCACAATCCGTGACGCGCGCTGACGCCGCCATGACAGAGCAGCCGGACGCAGTCACGGACGTTGTGGCCGAAGCCCCGCGGGCCGCGCCGTTTGCGACGGCGGCACAACCGCCCACAACCGGAGATGAGTTGCTTGATGAGAAAGTGGAATCCGGACCGCCGCGCGGCTCGCCGTTATGGGCGGTGGGCAGCGTATTGTTGCTGTTCGCGCTGGCCGGCCAGGCAGCGTATCTCTATCGCAGCGAACTTGCTGCGAATTACCCCGGGCTGAAGCCGGCGCTGACGCAGCTGTGCGAAGCGATCGGATGCAGCGTGCCGCTGCCGCAGCGCCCGAAACTGATCAATGTCGAGGCCTCGGACCTGCAGATTGTCGATGCCACGCGGCCGAACGTGATTCAGCTCACCGCGACGCTGCGTAACCATGCGGGGTACGATCTTGCTTACCCGGCGCTTGACCTGGTGCTGACCAACAGCAAGGAGCACACGCTTGCGCGCCGCATTTTCATGCCCGAGGAATATCTGGAGCGCGGCAAGAACGTGACAGCCGGCATTCCCGCCAACGCCGAAATCACGGTGCGCCTCAATCTCGATACCGGCGATCTCGGCGCCGCCGGTTTTCGTCTCGATCTGCTGCCGGCGCCCGCCAGGTAACCCCCACGCTTGCCATGCTCGCGACGGGCAAGGTATAGTGTGCGAGCCAAAACGTTGCAGCGGGAGAGCGCCCGAACTTTGTCGGGCCGCCGTAGGCGTAACCACCCGGAACCGCTCAGGCCCAACACTGCTGCGGCGTGGCGACTCTGGAGAGAGCTGGACCGGATTTCCGGTTCTTCCACCGAAGGGGCACGCGGCGCGGCAGGAAGCGCCGCAATCTCTCAGGTTAAAGGACAGAGGGGTGAAGCCGGATCGCCGGCTCCGCCCCTTTTGTTTTTCTGAACCAAGAAACAAATAGACGGGATTTACAGGTTACTCCGGATGAAAACAACGCCGCTCAACGCCGTGCATCACGCGATGGGCGCGAAAATGGTCGATTTCGCGGGCTGGGAAATGCCGGTGCATTACGGCTCGCAACTCGAAGAGCATCATTGCGTGCGGCGCGATGCCGGCATGTTCGATGTGTCGCACCTGCTGGCGGTCGATATCGCCGGGGCGGGCGCACGCGGCTTCCTGCGGCGACTGCTTGCCAACGATGTTGCCAAACTCGGGCAGCCGGGCAAGGCGCTTTATTCGTGCATGCTCAACGAGTCCGGCGGCGTGCTCGACGATCTCATCGTCTACCGCCTGTCCGAGGACCGGTTCAGGCTGGTGGTCAATGCCGGCACCGCCGACAAGGACATGGCATGGATAGCCGCGCAGCGTGCAAGGTTCGCTCCCGAGCTGACGGTTACGCCGCGCCGCGATCTGGCGATCGTCGCCGTGCAGGGACCGCAGGCGCGGGAAAAAACATGGCGTGCGCTGCCGCAAATTCGCGGCGCATCCGAACCGCTCTCATACTTTCAGGCAGCGCTCGTCGCAGACCAGATGGTGGCGCGCACCGGCTATACCGGTGAAGACGGCTTCGAGATCATATTGCCTGCGGAGCGCGCTGTCGCGTTGTGGAATGCGCTCAAGGCCCGGGGGGTGGCCCCGGCGGGACTGGGTGCGCGCGATACGCTGCGGCTGGAAGCCGGCATGAGCCTTTATGGACAAGACATGGACGAAAGCGTGAGTCCGTTGGAATCCGGGCTGACATGGACCGTGGACATGAAAGCGCCGCGCGATTTCATCGGCAGGGCGGCGCTGCTGGCTAGGCCGGCAACACGTCAATTGCTGGGCCTGCTGCTGCTCGACAAGGGGGTGATGCGCGGCCACCAGAAAGTGCGTACCGCCGGCGGCATGGGAGAAATCACCAGTGGCGGCTTTGCGCCGACGCTCAACCGGTCGATTGCGCTGGCACGCGTGCCGAAAGAAGTGGTGGCCGGTGAGACGGTCGAAGTGGAAGTGCGCGACAAATGGCTGCACGCGAAGGTGGTGAAGCCACCGTTCGTGCGGCACGGCAAAATTTTAATCCCGAGGAAATTATGACAACGCCGGACAATCTGAAATACACCAAGAGCCATGAATGGGTGAAGCAGGAAGCCGACGGCAGCGTGAGCGTAGGCATCACGTTTCACGCTCAGGACATGCTGGGAGACGTGGTGTTCGTCGACAATCCCGCGGTCGGCCGCAAGGTCAGGCAGGGCGAGGAATGCGGCGTGATCGAATCGGTGAAGGCGGCGGCCGACATTTACGCTCCGTTATCCGGCGAGATCGTTGCCGTCAACGGTGAGCTTGCCGATGCGCCGGAGAAAATCAACCAGGATCCGTATGCGGCGTGGATGTTCCGGATCAAACCCGACAATCCTGCGGAGCTGGCAGGGCTGCTCGATGCCGCGGCATACCAGAAGATCGCCGATGCGGAAAAGCGTTAAGTACAGTGAAGGGTGAAAAGTGAAAGGTGATCCCCCTCACCCCGACCCTCTCTCCCGGTGACGGGAGCGAGGGGGTTACGTTGCACTTTTCACGTTTCACTTTTTACCGGTTAAAACCATGCCGTTCATTCCGCACACCGCAGCCGATATCGAAGCGATGCTGAAGGCGATCGGCGTTTCGTCCATCGATCGGTTGTTCGACGAGATCCCGCCGGCGCTGCGCAACGCCAGCCTGACCCAGGTGCCGCCGGCCATGGGAGAGATGGAAATCACGCGGCTCATGGGCGAGCGCGCCGCGCACGACGGCACTTATCTCAACTTCATCGGCGCGGGCGCCTACGAGCACCACATTCCGGCAGCGGTATGGCAGATCGCGACGCGCGGCGAATTCTATTCGGCGTATACGCCGTATCAGGCCGAGGCCAGCCAGGGCACGCTGCAGCTGCTCTACGAGTACCAGTCGATGATGACCTCGCTCACGGCGATGGACGTCACCAACGCCAGCCTCTACGACGGCGCTTCGGCGCTCGCCGAGGCGGTGCTGATGGCGGTGCGCGTCCACAAGACGGCCAGGCGCGTGCTGTTGCCGCTGACGGTGCACCCGGTATGGCGCAAAGTCGTCAAATCCATCGTCAGGAACCAAGGCATCGAGCTGATCGAGGTCCCGTATTGCACCGATGCCGGTCACACCCTTCCCGAGGCGCTAGCGCAATTCAAGGGGCAGGATATCGCCGCGCTGGTGGTGCCGCAGCCCAATTTTTTTGGCGTGCTGGAGCCGGTCGATGATTTGACGGACTGGGCGCGGGCCAACAACGCGCTCACTATCGCGGTGGTGAATCCGACGGCGCT